>JBNMJF010000007.1:0-18281 GCA_050873665.1 Helicobacteraceae bacterium | reverse complement strand
ATTATAATCTTTTTAGTATATTTTAAGAAAATATTAAGATTTGGTGGCTATAATTTCGCTTTTAAATTTATTTCAACAAAAAGGGCGAATATGCAAGATTCACAACCACAGGCGACAAAGCGCAACGATGAGTTTTCCAAGCTAAAAATCCTAGCTTTGGAGCTAAAAAATATGCAGTTAAAATTGCTAAAGGATTTAAATCCCAATACTCAAAATAGGGCGAATCCCTACAATGCCTTTGATTCAAAGGCTACGAATCCAAACACTAGAGCGATGAAACTAAACTAAATTTATGCGATTGACATAAATAAAATTGATTCGATTTGAATCAACTTTTTGATTTTTTATCAATCTTATGCTATATTTGCTAATTATTTTTCAAAAATAAGGAGTAAATATGAGCAAAAAACATTCATTTCAAACGGAAATCACGCAGTTATTGGACCTAATGATAAACTCTTTGTATTCAAACAAAGAGATTTTCTTGCGGGAGCTGATTAGCAACGCTTCTGACGCGCTAGATAAGCTAAATTATCTTAGCTTAAGCGATGAAAAATTCAAAAATATCGCTTTTAAGCCCCAAATCACCATAAATTTTGATGAGAAAAAGGGCGTTTTGAGCGTGGAGGACAATGGCATCGGTATGAGCGAGGCGGACTTGGTGGAAAATCTAGGCACGATTGCGAAATCTGGCACAAAGAGCTTCCTAAACGCGCTTAACGGGGATAAAAAGAAAGATTCCGCGCTGATTGGGCAATTTGGTGTGGGATTTTATTCTAGCTTTATGGTGGCGGACAAAGTCATCGTAACTTCGCAAAAAGCGGGAGACAAAAAGGCATTCGCGTGGATTAGCGATGGCAAGGGCGAATATGAGATTGGCGAGTGCGTAAAGGATAGCTTTGGCACGAAAATCGAGCTTTACTTAAAAGAGGATTGCAAAGAGTTTGCGAATCGTTGGCGCATCGAAAATCTAGTCAAAAAATATTCCGACCACATTGCATTTCCTATCATCTTAAACTACGAATCTACCGAGTATGAGGAGGATTCAAGCGAATCTAGTGGCGATTCGGGCGAATCTAAAGATTCAAAGAAAAAAGAAAAAATAGTCCAAAAAAGCGAACAAATCAACAAAGCAAAGGCACTTTGGAAAATCCCCAAGAGTGAGCTAAAAGATGAGGATTACGCGGAATTTTACCAAAACCTAAGCCACGACAATGGCAAACCACTAGCGCACATTCACACCAAAGTCGAGGGCAATTTGGAATACACAACACTCTTTTTTATCCCTAGTCGTGCGCCATTTGATTTATTTCGCGTGGATTATCAAAGTGGCGTGAAGCTCTATGTCAAGCGCGTTTTTATCACGGACAACGACAAAGAATTGCTCCCGCAATATCTGCGATTTGTGCGTGGAATCATCGACAGCGAGGACTTACCGCTCAATGTCAGCCGTGAGATTTTGCAACAAAATAAGATTTTGGCAAATATCAAAAGCGCGAGTGTGAAAAAGATTTTAGGCGAAATTGAAAAGTTATCAAATGATGCACAAAAATACAAGATTTTTCACAAAGAGTTTGGAAAAGTGCTAAAAGAGGGACTTTATAGCGACTTTGAAAACAAAGAGAAAATCTTAAATCTATGTCGATTCGTAACCACAAAGGGCGATTTTGTCGCGTTAAAAGACTATAAGACAAATGCCAAAAACAACAGCATTTATTATCTAATCGGTAGCGATTTAGAGCTACTAAAAAGCTCACCATTGTTAGAAAAATACAAAAAAGATGATATTGAAGTGTTGCTTTTAAGTGATGAGATTGATAGCTTTGTAATGCCAAGTGTGGGCGAATTTGAGGGATTGCAATTTAAAAATATCGCAAATGAATCAAGCGATGAGATTGATGAGGCGACAAAAAAAGAATTTACAAGTTTTTTGGAGGACATTAAAAAGATTTTGGATTCAAAAGTTAGCGAAGTGAAATTATCAAATCGCCTTGATAAATCCCCTGTGTGCGTCATTTCAAAGGAATCAAATCCAATGATGGAAAATCTAATGCGCCAAATGGGGCAGGAATACAAAGAGGAAGCGCCGAATCTTGAGATTAACCCGCATAGCGAGATTATCACAAAGCTAAAATCGCTTGATGATGCGCAAAAACGCGCGGATTTGGTGCATTTGCTATTTGATAGCGCGAAGTTGTTAGAAGAAGGTAGCATTGAGGACGCGAATCACTTTAGCGAACGGCTAAATAAGCTAATAATTTCCGCCCTTTAACTTTATCTTAACAAAATAGCGTTACAATGCGGACTTTATTTTAACTTTAAGGATTGACCAAATGAAAAATGTAAAAAATGTAATTTTTGGCTTAATATTTTTAAGTGTGGGTGCGTTAAACGCGGCGAATTTCGAGCAGAATTTGACGAATCTAATCGAAAAGCAAACGCAAACAAGCATAAAAATCGTAAGCCAAAGCGACTTAAAATCAAGCAAAGATTTGAAATTCGTAGTGATTGAAATCGTAAATAACGCACAGCGAATCCCGCTCTTTGCGACAAAAAACGGCGAGACAATCATCGGGCTTTCAAATATATTTTTCACAAACGCAAAGGCAGATGAGGAGCTGATAGGCAAACAAATCGCCGAGATTGAATCTCACAACGAAAATTCGCAATCAATCGCGGCAGGTGCGCTAATCAAGCAACTAAAAGATTCGCAATATATTTCGCTAAAATCAAGCGCGAAAAACGCGCCCACGACTTTTATCGTGGCTGACCCGAATTGTGGCTACTGCAAAGAGGAATTTCGCAAGATTGATGAGCGATTAAAAACGCAAAATGTGAATATGGTGATGGTGGGCATTTTGGGCGAGGATTCGCTAAAAAAAGCCGCGAGTGTGATGAGCAAAGTCAAATCTAGCGACAAAGAAAAGACAAAGCTAAACGCGCTAAAAGAGGTTTTCTCAAACAACTTCAAAGCACCAAAATCTATCGATACTACGGCGATTAAAGAGACTTCGGATTTTTTATTTAAAAGCGGTGTGATTCGCGGCGTGCCTTATATTTATGAGGTGAAATAATCTTTATGCGGAAAATTATCACGCAGATTTTAGTTTTTACGCTAATTTTTAGCGTGATATTTGCGGTTGCTAGGGGCTTTATGCACTCTGTATTTATCCCTAGCGATTTGGCAGATGAATATAAAAGCGACATTATCCAAATGTTTATTCGTGGTTTGCGAATGGATTTAAAAGTGATTTTGATTGGCTTTGCGCCACTGCTACTTTTGGGATATATCGCGCTTTTGTGGCAATTCGCACAATCTAAATCAAACTCGCAAATTTTAGAGTGCATAGCGCAAATCGCTAGGCGAATCTATCCTACTTTTTCATCGATTTACATTGGCATTATGGCGATTTTAAGTGCGTTATTTAGCTTTATAGGATTTTATTATTATGATATGTTTAAAAGCAAAATTGATATTTTTATCTTTGGGCTAAAAGATGATGATACAAGCGCGATTTTCTCTATCATTTTTAAGGATTATCCTATAGCGTTGATTGTCGCGTGTGTAGCGATATTTAGCATATTTTGTGTATGGCTAAATAATAAACTATTAGTTTCCCCCCCCCCCAGAAACAGCGCGAATCTAGCACATTCATAATCTCTCATCGCAAAACCCGCATTGCGCTACTAATTTTTGGCAATATTATTTTGCTTTATGCTTATGTGGTTGCTGTGCGCGGACATTTTGTTTATAATACTTTGCGTCCATCAGATTATCGCTTTAGCACTTTAAGTGTGATAAATGAAATCGCCACAAATCCTATTTTGGCATTTTCGTGGGCGCATAGCATTTATAAAAGTGAGCAAACTATACAACCCGCAAATATTGATGAGCTAAATGCCTTGCAAAATGAGCTTTTTCCACTTTGGCAACCGCTAGATTCGCATATTAAGTCTGTGAATCCGCATATTATGCTAAATATTATGGAGAGTTTTGGGCTAAATCTCCTTGCATTTGAGGACGAATCGCATAATTTTTTGGGCGCGTTAAGAGAGCATTTTGAGAGCGATTTTTTATTCACTAGATTTCTATCTAGCACTAATAATACAAGTCGTAGCCTTAGCAATATTTTATCATTAGCGCAAAATGCAAGTATCTATCAAGGCAAATATAGAAACCTAAAGCTACCACTAACGCCCATAGAGTTTTATAAAAATTTAGGCTATAAAGTCATAGCGATTTATAGTGGCAATAGCGCGTGGTATAATATCGGGGATTTTTTAGTGGCGCAAGGCGTTGATGAATTTGTCGATGAAACTACGCTAATGGCGCATTATCCGCAATCTAAGCAAACCAAGCATAAATACGGCATAGCCGATGAGTTTGCCTACAAATATATTTTTGAAGTTTTGCAAAATGCCACCAAACCGACACTTATCATCAACATAACCATTTCTCATCATAAGCCATATTATCACGCAAAAGACAAGGATTTGTCGCATTTATTTAGCGATATTCCGCAAGGATTTAGTATAAATGCCAATGTAAATGCGCTTGAATATCTTAAAACTTACGCGTATGCAAACGATGAATTTGGCAAATTTTTGACAAAAATCAAACGCTCAAAGCTAAAAGATTCCACAATCATCGCAGCCACAGGCGACCATAGAGCTAGAGAATTACCCATTGATGAAAGCAGCCAAAGGGCATTTGCTTATAGTGTGCCGTTTTATGTGTTTGTGCCACAAAAATACCACGCGAATCTGCACTATGATAAAAATCGCATAGGTTCGCACAAGGACATTTTCCCCACGCTTTACGCGCTTAGCGGTAGCAAAGATTCGCATTATTTTAGCGTAGGTGGGCGCGATATGTTTGCCAAACCAAAGGATAAAAGATTAGAATTTGGCATAAATGAATCCGTGTTTATTGATGAGAGTGGCATTTATCCACTAGGCTCAAAGCAAGGCTTTAGCTACAAAAATGCGGATTTGCTACTAAATGAGAGCGCGGGATTTGAAGCAGATAACAAACACGCTGAATTTATCGATAAATACAACAAACTAAATGACTTGCAACTCCGCGCCAGAGTGAATGGGCAAAATATACGATAGATTTATATTTGAGTAGCAAATCTATAATGCTAGTCATTTTAAGATTCGCCATTCGCCACAGCAATCCAAAATCCCCTAAAATCTCCACACATATTGCAGTGTCAAAATATGCGAGACATTGTCAGGCTCATACATAGCGACATTTCTCCCATTATAATCTATCATTCTCACGCTTGGCGATGCGCCGATACTCCAAAACTCATACTTTAGCCCAAATGCGTTGATATTCCCACTGCGTGTTTTGTAAGTCGCGCCGATATAGGCACTCGCGCCAAAGCCCTGCGTCTGCCTCACGCGTAAATCCTTGCTAAACTGCGACTTTGTGAGCTTAGAGTGATGATGCCCGAAAATGAAAAAATTATATCCGCCCATCACATTTAGCACCCAATCCGCGCTTAAAATCGCCTCGCCCTCGATTTGCAATGGAACATAGACATAGCCCTGCAGTCGCTCGATAGCCGTAAAATCGTTGCGGTTGAAATAATACCCTACCCCGCCCTGCAAATATATCGCCGAATCTAGCCCCGTAGTCGATAGCAGATTGAATCCGCCCTTTAACTCCAAATGATAAAAGCTATTTGTGTCAAACATTACGAGCCGTTCGCCGTTTTTATCCGCATTGCTCGTATCCAAAACTCCGCCCGTATAGACGCCCATTGCGACATTTGCGTCTGCTACAAAGTCGATTTTCCCGCCACCTTTGGCATAGCCCAAATTTAGCCCCACATTCAAAAGCCCCATATCCATTCGCATTACGGATTTTCCGCGATAGTCCGTCTCGCCGTAGTGGTAGTATCCTGCGCCGATTGCGATGGATTTGTAAAATCCGCTTTTTAGCAAAGGATTCGCATAAATCGCGCCTAAAGTGCGTTTTTTGAATCGAGGATTCGCCAAATCGCTTGAATCTATGCTTGAATCCACACTTGAATCCAAGCGCGATTCGCCTAAATCTATGCCTAAATTTGTAGATTCAACAGGCTCGATAATGATTTCATAATGTTTATTTGAATCGCCCGATTCGCCACATAACGGCGCAAAAAGCGCAAATATAGCCCACAAGATTCGCTTCATTTCTTACATTCCTACGCCAAACTGCACTCCGCCATAGACAGAGTGGCTTTTAGGATATTTGAAATTCGCCTCCGCACCCGCATTTAAGCCATTTAGCGTGGCATTTGGCTTTATGCTTATGCGCCTACTCTGCCCTGCCCCAGAGTTGTAGTAGGCGCTCACAAGGCGCACAAATACAAATGCCCTATCGCCGATTTTATAGCTTCCGCCGATGCCTACTTTTAGCCCCCACAATCGCGCACTTGAGGCTATTTCGCTTTCACTCATCTGCAAATCCTCGCCACCAATGGTTACCACACTAGCCCCGCCAAATCCGCGCACAAAGTAATCAATCGCCCATTTTTGGCTAAGCGCACTTCTGCCCTCCACCTCAACAAAAAGATTCATAAATCCAAGCAGTGTGGAGTAAGGCACATAAGTCGTCCAGTGCGACAAAATCGCCACCTCAACCCCGCCATTTATGAATAGCGCGTTGTCCCACGCTTTGAATGCCGAGCTGATATTGTATCCGCCCTTTAAATCAAAGCCGAAATTTAGGGCGATTCCGCCACTAAAATCAAATCTGCTTAGTGGCTGTGCGCCGATTTGCTCCGCGCCTATGGGATATGCGCCCTTTATGTCTAGCGGTCCTGCGCCTAAAATCGCGCCGACTTCTAACTTAGCGTAATCTCGCCAATTCCACCCTAATGCGCCATTTACCGACATTATAACGCCATCTAGTGTTGTGCCCCCTGCCTTGTGGTAGAGATAATCCGCGCTAATGCCGATTCGCCCTAAAAAGCCATTTTTGCGATAATATGAAAGCGGGACTTTAGAATCATTGATTTTGGCGGTGCTTTTGGGGCTTTGGGAGCTTTTAGCAGTGCGAATCGCGCTAGATTCGCGCTGTGAATCATTTGAATCTTGCGAATCTACCACCAAATCGCTTGAATCTATCGCCGAATCACTCGAATCCACCGCATTTACCGCGCCAAATCCAAGTGCCACAAAAACCAATGCTAAGCGAATCGCACCGCACATAATCGCTAAAGCCCTTTTAAATTCTCATTCACGCTTTTGCGCGTCATCATAAAGCTTTGCTCATAAAAGATTACCAAACTTAGCGAGATGCCCACTGCGATGGCGAGTGAGACGGAAATGGTGGTGATTAGGTTGTTTGTGATATTTACTAGCAATCGCCCTTGCAATTCTAAATCGCTCTCGCTTGAAAAACTAACGATTGATAATATCGTGCGGTAGGCATACATTCCGGGTATCATTGGCAAAATCGCGGGGAATGTGATGATTTCAGTGGGCGTTTTTAGCTTTTTGGCGCACATAAAGCCTACGATTCCCACAATCATCGCGGCAAAAAAAGTCGCGCTGGTGATTCCTAGCCCACTTTGTTGCAAATAAAATCTAACGCCGTGCGCGATTGCCGCCAAAAGTGCGGAGGCGATAATCGTGCGCTTTGGCGGACTGCACCCATAGGCGAATCCTAGCCCTGCCACAGCGGCGAATCCAGCGTCAATTAGCGAATTTACAATCAAACTCATCGCTTAATACTCCATTCGTATGTCTGAGAAACTTAGCGTCATATAAAGCCCGATTGCGATGCAGGATACTAGGATTATCACGCGGATTATGCGCGACATTCCATTTAGCGAGTGTCCGTCTAAAATGTCAATAACGCCGTTGATTAGGTAAATGCCCGGGATTAGGAACAAAACGCTTGTCCCTATGGCGACATCTGGCGTTTGCGTTAGCTTTAAGATTCCCCCGCCGATATAGGCAATCATCGATGAAATAAATGCGCAAATCGCCACCACCACGCGAAAATCCATCTTAAATCGCGTCAAATAATGCCTAGCAAAAACGCCCATAAATGTGGAGACAAAAAGGATTCCCATTGCCCCAAAGTCCCCGCCAAAGAGTTTGCAAAACGCCGCAAAGGCAAAGGAGGATAAAAATAAAGTGCTTACAAAGCTATATTTGCTTTTGCGCGTGATTTTGGCGTAGTTTTCCTGCAACTGCGCAAAGGTGATTTTGTCATCATAGGCGTGCCACGAGAGTGCGCTTAAAAGCGCGATTTTGTTAAAATCAATCGCGCTATCGGTGTATCCGCGCACGAAAGTTTTGCTCTTTGTGTAGTCATCGTGGGCTATGACGCTTATGTTTATGGAGCGCGATAAAATCGTTACATACACTTCGTAGCCAAATGCCTCGCCTATGCGTTTGGCGCACTTTTCCACACGCGAAGTATATGAGCCTATGGATAGCATTGTGAGCGTGTAATCCATCAAAAACTCCGCTAAAGCCTGAATCTCAGCTTGTTTTGTGCTTTTAGTGGATTTGCTCATAATTGTGATTCGCCCTAGTTTGCTAGAGTTTTAAGCGATTCAAGCACTTTTTGTGCGTGATTTGCGGCTTTGACATTATAAAATGGCTTTAAAATAACGCCATCTTTGATGATAAAAGTCGAGCGGATAATGCCCTCATATTCTTTGCCGTAATTCTTTTTTAGCCCCCACGCGCCATAAGATTCGGCGATTTTATGATTTTCATCGCAAAGAAGCGAAATGCTTAGATTTTCTTTGGCGATAAATTTTTGATGAGAATTCGCGCTATCGGGGCTAACGCCCAAAATAACGGCATTTAGTGCCTCAAACTCCGCGCGTAACGCGCTAAAATCATTTGCCTCAATCGTGCAACCCTTTGTCATATCCTTTGGGTAAAAATACAACACGACAAATTTGCCCTTAAAATCGTGCAATGCGATATTTTCGCCGTTTTGATTTAGCGCAGAAAATGCGGGTGCTTTGGCATTTGGCTCTAATCTCATTTTGAATTCCTTTCTACAAAAAATTTACTTTGAATTGCTCGTGTGCATAGCGTTTTCTAGCACATTCACAGCATATAAAATCAATCCGCAAAACACTAAAATTATAAAAGTCGCTAATATTAGCCCAGCCATTTTACAAATCCTCCAATTCGTTAAGATTTTTGGCGAGTTTCCGCAATAAAATCCAAAAGAAAATCGCAATCAGCACCACGCCCACAACACACGCGATTATTTGAAATTTGTTGATACTCTCAATATTCACAACCACAAAGGCAAAAATACCAAATAGTGCCGTTAGCAGAGCGAAAACTGCGCCTTTGATAAAATCTATCGTTACTTTGACTTTTTCTTTTTTACTCATAGCGCGGAATTATAGCGCAAAAAGTTTAAGATTTAGTAATAAAATTATGCAAATTACCTAATCATAGATTTTATAAATTTGCTCTTGACATTAGTCCCTAAAAAGACTATAATTCGTCCCTTTAAATACTAATTTTGAAAGGATAAAAAATGAAAAAAGCAATCACACACG
The DNA here is from genome assembly GCA_050873665.1 of Helicobacteraceae bacterium. Classification (GTDB taxonomy): domain Bacteria; phylum Campylobacterota; class Campylobacteria; order Campylobacterales; family Helicobacteraceae; genus NHYM01. Next base: position 8,742 of record JBNMJF010000007.1, on the reverse strand, counting down.
CACAGATTCACGCCTTTAATAGGCTGTATTATAGGATTGTAGGTTTGTATGCGAGGCTTGATAATGCGCTTGGGATAAATCCTCATCTTTACAAGGTTTTACACGCGCTTGTAGTTAGTGATTTGCACACGCAAAAAGATATAATGCAAATCTATGAAATGCCCAAGCAAACGATAAATAATGTGATTTTATCGCTCCAAAAACAAGGCTTTGTAGAAGTGGAAATTAGCCCAAATGATAAGCGCGAAAAACTGATAAATCTAACCCAAAGTGGCAAAATCTACGCACAAGATTTTATCGCGCAATACACGGATTTTGAGTGGCAAATCTACCAAAGGTTTGGCGCAAAAAAATTGGAAAAATTGATAGAAATTTATGCGAATTTTGAAGTGGCTTTTAGTGAAGTGCTAGGTGAGATTCAAGCGCGTAAAGCGCAAAATAAAGGGACGCGAATCGCCAAAAACAAACAAAATGGAGGTGCAAAATGAATGCGTGGTTTTTGCTAGGATTTGCGATATGCTGTGAGGTGTGCGCGACAACTTCGCTAAAATACAGCGCGATAAGTGGCAACAAACTCTTTATCATAGCGTTTGCCGTGCTGATTAGTGCGAGTTTCGCGCTGCTATATCAGGCAATCAAAAGCATTGATTTAAGCATAGCTTACGCCGTGTGGAGTGGCGTGGGGCTTGTGCTGGTGGGAATTGTGGGATTTGTGGTGTTTAGAGAGGAAGTTAGCACGGTGAAGTTGCTATGTATGGTGATGATAATTATCGGCGTGGTAGGGTTAAAATTGCTATCAAAGGCGTAGATTTTAGGACAATTTGTTCTGGGGTATGCAATTTCGCACTTGTAGAAAATTTTGGGAATCAACAGACTCTAGTCTAGTTTTATCCCAAAATTTTCTACAAATACAAAAGCCACACTGCCATTACTTCGATTGCGATTGCGCTAAAGCGAATCGATTACAAATTAAGCGTGAATCTATAATTTTTCGTCATTGCGAGATTCGGCATAGCCGAATCGTGGCAATCCAAAGAAAAGAATAGATTGCTTCGTGCTATCGCACTCACAATGACGAATCGCTACTACTTCGTCATACTGAGCGTAGCGAAGTATCCAAATCACGCGAATCTAAAAAAAATAAAAGCGTAATGTTGTAATAGTGAATCTAAAGAATAATTATATAGATTCGCCTAAAGTGAGTGATTCGCTTTTGATTCATAATTCGCCAAAGTGGATACTTCGCTACACTGCGTTTCGCTCAGTATGACGAGTGGATGCTTTGCGCGAATCTATGATTCGCCTAAATAAAATACTTCGCCACGCTTAAGTAATGATAAATCTTTACACTTTATTCCTACAAATGCGCTTTTTTATGCTACGACTCCATTTTTTGCTGTAATATTTTAGTGGATTTTGCTTTGCGATGATTTTATTTAGTTTAGCGTCAATTTCGCTTCAAAATCCGCCCTAATTTGCTCCACGGCACTTGCTACACCCTTTGTATAGGCTAAAAATTCGTGTTTTGGACTATGAATTTTTTGGTAAATCTCACTCAATTCATCGCCAAATATCGGCGTATCAAGCGCAATATCCCACCATTCCTTTGTATATGGATAATCGATTGGCTTTGCATTAGCATCCAACCAATGATATTTGGATAGCCACGGGTGCGCTGGTCCGTTGAGATGAGCGATTTTTAGATTTTGCAAAGTAGCTTGTAGCTTATCTTTAAAGTCACATTTGGGGTTGTTTAGTTCGATTCCCGCTTGGAAAATAAGTAGTCCATATTCAGGCGGAAGTCTCACAATATCACCTTTTATCACAATATTTAGCGTATCTTGGTCGGGATATTCTGCGTCATATTTTTGCGAAAAATCCAAACATTTTGATTCTATATTTTGCGCTCTCCATTGTGTAATATTTATAAACATTAGCCCCGAGCAAAAATAATACGGCACTTCAAATGTGTGGATTGTGCTATCTTGCGTGGATTGCAAGGCTCTATCCCACCTTGCACTATCACTTGTAGAGCCACAATTACCTGCTAAGATATGACTACCCAAATCCATATCCCAAAGCTCCCTCACATCGCCAAGCACAAGCATATCTGTGTCTAAATAAAGGCATTTTGTGGCATCTTTTGGCAAAAATCGCGCAAAAAGTAGGCGATAACAAGTAAGATAATTTTTAGAGTGCTCATACTCGAATCCCCACGGACGAAAGCTATGAAATATATCATCATCAAATGTGTGAATGGATATTTGGCAAGGATAGATTTGGCTTAAGCAAGTGATAAATGAAACTAACTTGTCGCGTGTCGTTTGGCTGATAGAATCGCTTAAAATATGGAAGTGGTAGGGGGCTAATTTAGATTCGTGGGATTTTTGTGGGCTTTTTAGCGATCCCCCCCCCCATTTTGTGGCGCAGTGTGCTTAATGATACTATTTATGACTACGGCTGTGTATTTGATATAACGCTCATCGGCGTTAAAGACTATGTGATACATTGCAATCCTTTGTGATTTTAAAATAAAATGCGAATCTTACCATAAATTTTAGTAGAATCGCTTTTAAATTTTTAGGGGAATGCTATGGATTTGATTTTGGCAAAAAAGCGCGTTTTGTTGCTTGTGAGCGGTGGAATCGCCATTTACAAATCGCTTGATTTGATAAGCAATCTAAAAAAAGAGGGCGCGGAAGTTTTCGTGGTGATGAGCGAAGAAGCCACGCGATTCATCGCACCGCTCACATTTGAGGCGATGAGCGGGAATAAAGTCCTTTGCCACGCCACCGAATCTTTTCCGCAAATATCCCACATATCTTATGCGAATCTCGCCGACATAGCCATAATCGCCCCCGCCACGATTAACACAATCGCAAAGCTAAACTACGGCATCGCGGATAATCTCATCGTAGAAACGCTTTTGGCGTGTAAATGTGCGGTTTTTATCGCGCCAAGCGCAAATGTAAATATGCTCGAATCGCCCCAAAATATGGCGAATTTGGATTCGCTAAAAAATATGGGATACAAAATCATTCCGCCACGCGTTAGTCGATTGGCGTGTGATATTGTCGCAAATGGCGCAATGGCGGAAGTGGGGGAAATCGTTTTTCAGCTAAAACGCGGGATTGTGAGTGGCAATTCATCTTTAGCACAATCCGCCGAATCGTCATTTCGAGGGCGAATCGTAGATTCGCACGAAGCAATCCAAAAAAATCAAATGGATTGCCACGAATCGGCTAACGCCGATTCTCGCAATGACGGAATGGGCGTGGATTGCTTCGGCAATTCTATCGAATCGCCTCGCAATGACGAATTTGCAAACTTTTGGAGTGGCAAAAATATCATAATCACAGGCGGTGGGAGCGTTGAATCTATTGATTCGATTCGCCATATTTCAAATGATTCAAGTGGCAAACAGGCTAGTAGTCTTGCACTTGCTTTTTATTATTTGGGTGCGAATGTGTCGCTTATCGCCTCTAAATTTCCTATTTCACTCCCGCTAGGCGTGGAAAAAATCGCCGTTAAATCAAGCGCGGATTTTAAAAATGCCATTGAATCTAAATTAGATTCGTTTGCGAATCATACTAAAAAAAGCACGATTTTATTGATGGCAGCGGCGATTAGCGACTTTGTGCCTAAACAAAAAGCTCAAGGCAAACTAAAAAAAGAGCAAATCGGTGAATCGTGGGATTTGCATTTGACACAAAATGATGACATTTTACGGCAAATTTCTAGTAAATTTGGCGATTGTTGTTACATTGTGGGATTTAAGGCAGAGAGTTTTGGGGAGCAAATCACGCAAGAAGCGATAAAAATTGCAAATCAAAACGCCAAAAAAATGCTAAAAAATAAAAATTGCGATATGGTGGTGCTAAATATCATTGGCAAAAATAATGAAATCGGCGGAGATAGCAATGAAGTGCGCATTTTTACAGCGCAAAATGAAGTCAAAATCCCGCAAGATTCAAAGCTAAATATTAGCTTTGAAATTGCCAAAAATATCGCCCAAAATTTGTCAAAAAAATGATACAAAAGATTCTAAATATCGCCAAACTCGCCCAAACCACGCAAAATAGCCAAGTAAAATCATTTAACACCACGCTACCGCTACTTTTAGAGATTATACAAAAAAGTAAAATGGGCTACAAACTAAAGCTTGGAAACACCACCATAGAGGCAAAAAGTAGCGCGGAGTTGCAAATTGGCGCGAAATATTGGGCTATTGTGAAAGAAAAGGGTGGCGAACTCATCATTTCAGGACTTAAAAAACGCCCACAAATCGCCGAATCCGCCAAAAATAGCCCACTAAAATTTGAGATTGATGACTTGCCAAATCTTTTTAAAAACGCCAAAGGCGCGAATTTTGTGGGCGAATTTTACGAAAATTTAGTAGATAAAATCACAAATGCGCGTTATAAAGATGACTTTGCGTTTCTTACAAACTCACTTGTCGCGCTGCAAAATGGCATTTTAAATCTTGTGATTAAAGAGCAAAAGCGCGATTTTTTATTGCAAATCAAAAAGCAAAAAAATGATAAAATTGACTTTAGTGCGGTTTTTAATAATCTTGGGATTATCAATGGTAGTCTTTATAAAAATGATATTTTGCATTTAGTCGTGCAATATGATGATGTCAAAAAACTTTTAGAAAATAATATAAATGCACTAGATTTTAAAGAGATTCATATCACTTTAGATGAAAATTGCGAAATTTTATTTGATGAGCTATGCGAAAATAGCTTTAGTGCGTAGATTCGCGCATTTTTTATTGCGCGAATCGCCACAAATTTTCGCCCAAATCCAAAAAATTCCACAAATTTTATAGCTTTTTTTGGCAAAAAACCCTACAATTTCATCGGCTTTTAGCCAAAAATATTTTTTCAAGGGAGATATAATGTCTGTTAAAATTACTGATATTTGCATTTCGTGCGGTTCGTGCATTGATGAATGCCCCGTGAGTGCGATTGTCGATGATGATGACAATCCCACAGGCGAGGGAATCTACTATGTATATGCCGATAAATGCGTAGAATGCGTGGGGCATAATGACGCTCCAGCGTGTGCTACGGCGTGTCCGACTGATGGCTGTATAGTTTGGAGTGCTCGTGGTGCTGTGAGTCGCGATGAAATCGCAGACGCACAGCGAGGTGGCGATGTAGCGTGTGTTTAGTCGCGCGTGAAAACTTCTTGATTCGCAAAGATTTTTGCGAATCACGCTTGATTCGTGCTTTAAAAAAAGCGCGAATCTTACTCTTACAATCTCTCACAAAAACGCAAATCGCGTGATTTAGCCTTTTAGTGATATTTGATTGTCATCGTTGCGACTATCGGCAAAGTTGATATTTTGCAATCGTAGTTTTAAGTCAGATGGCGATGTGGCTTTTTCTAATCCCGCTTCCTCCTCGACTACGCCATTTACGATTAGCTCAAATAAATGCTGGTCGAAAGTCTGCGTGTGATAAACGCCCTTGCCCTCTGCCAAAGCCTCTGCAATCTCGCCATCACGCGCTTCAGCGATAATTAGCTCGATTCGCGGTGTCCTAAAGAGTAGCTCGATAGCCGCCACGCGCCCACCTTGCTTATTTTTAAGCAACCTTTGGGAGATAATCGCATTTAGTGTGCTTGAAAGCATAGCGCGAATCCGCGCTTGGTCAGTAGCTGGAAACACAGAGATAACCCTATTTATCGTTTCTTTTGCGTCTAGCATATGCAGAGTGGATAGCACCAAATGCCCTGTCTCAGCGGCGTGGAGTGCCATTTCAATCGTTTCAATGTCCCTCATCTCGCCCACCAAAATAATATCTGGGTCTTCGCGCAGTGCAGCTTTAAGCGCGGAGGCAAAGGAATTTGTATCCATTCCCACACTGCGCTGATTGATAATGCTTTTAATGTCCTTATGCACGAACTCTATGGGGTCTTCGATAGTGATTATGTGCTTTGCGTGTTTGTGGTTTATCTCATTGATGATTGCCGCCAAAGTGGTGGATTTACCAGAACCTGTAATCCCCGTTACAAGCACGAGTCCGCGCTCCATATCGGTGATTTTGTGAATCGCCTCAGGCAACCCAAGCCCATCAATGGTATTTTGAATCGTAGGAATCGTCCTAAATGCAAAGCTCACGCCGTCCATTTGAAAAAAGATATTTAGCCTAAAGCGACTTGATTCATCATAAATATAAGTCATATCCATTTCTTTATTTTGCACGAACTCAGGGTAGCGCGTCCTTGTAAGCTCTTTTGCAAAAGTAATCGCGTCCTCTTTGCTAAAAATCTCATTGCTAAAGATAATAATATCGCCGTTGATTCGAGCGCGAATCTGCGAACCAGCCTTGACATGCAAGTCGCTTCCGCCCATATCGATTAGCTTTTTAAGATAAGCGCGAATCTTGCGCGTAACGGCAAAATCTAGCTTTTCGACATTGACTTTGAGCTGCGATATATTTTGCGTTACGGCTTCGTTGATTGCAGATTGCGTTTGCTGGATATTTTGTGCTTGTTGAATGCCTTGCGCTTGTTGCACTCTAGCTTGATTTGGTGTCGCTCTAGGCGGGATAGGTCTAGCATTTGCTTGAGCAACATTTGGATTCACTCGTGCTGTGGCTTGTTCCATTGTTTTTCCTTTGATAATGTAATAAAAACTAATATCGCATTTTTGCATTTTTTTGGTAAATTTTAGTTTAGTTGCGAAAATTTTGCTATAATTAACGAATTATAAATATGGAGTTACGATATGAAAAGAAGTGGTTTTACGATGATAGAGCTAGTATTTATCATAGTGATATTGGGAATCTTAGCCGCTGTGGCAGTGCCTAAAATGATTATGAATAGAGATGATGCGTGTTATGCGAAAATGCGCTCGAATCTCTCCGAAGCGCAAGGCGAGATTAGCAGAGAATATACAAAGCGATTTATGCAGGGCAAATCCTTATCAACAGCCGATGCGAAATTTTTAGAAATACTTAATAATTCGCTTGGCGCGGACGCAAGTAGCAAATGCGGATTTATGGTGGCTAGTGCGACTGATATAACGCTAGTTATAGGCAAAAGTAGCATAAAGCTAACGACAACGCAAGATAATATCACAAAATCTCCCGTAATTTCGTGCGTTGATGATACCACTGAAATGTGCAAAAGATTGATGAATAAAAAATAATAGATTCGCGCTATATCACGCTATCGCAGTGATTTGTAAAAATTATCATCGCATTTAAGCTAAATTTTTATTACGAATCGATAGAATTGCGGATTCATTTTAAATTTTAAGAGGTAAAAAAATGGCAAGAAAATGTTTCTTTAGTGGCAAATCCCCAATGGTAGGCAACAATGTCAGCCACGCAAACAACAAAACAAAGCGCAGACTTTATCCAAACCTACGAAATGTGCGAATCACGCTTGATGACGGCACAAGAGTGCGAATCAAAGTCGCTGCTTCCACACTTCGCACGATGAAAAAAAGCAATTAAGATTCGCGTTTTGTATTTCAAAAATGCGCGTTCTTGCGCGTGAGTGCGAATCTTTAAGATAAAACTATGTTTAAACTCTTTAGCGTTGATAAAAGTAAAAAGCCCGATATTGACTTAACTAACGAGCTTTTAGACGAATTATCGCGCTTTAGATTCCCGCTTGTAATTATTCAGTTTTTCCTAATCATCGGCACTTTGGGCTATTTGATGCTTGAAGATTACACGCTTATTGAGGCGTTTTTCCAAGCATCATATACATTCACAAATACGGGCTTTGGCGCATTAAAAGAGCATCAATTCTCCCCAATTACTATTATTTTCACTACGATTTTAATGCTTATTGGCGCAGCTACGATTGCATTTTGTGTCGCTGTGGTGGTAAATGTCATTATGGGTGGCAGACTAATCTCAATCATTAAGGAAATCAAAATGATAAATAAAATCGCAAGGCTAAAAAATCACTATGTGATTTTTTACTACAATGAGTTTTCCGCGCAGTTAGCACGGCATTTTTTGGAGGCGCAAGTGCCATTTGTAGTGGTGGATAATAGCGCGGATTTTGAAACAAAAGCGCAAAAACACAAATATCCATACTACATAAATGGCGACCCGCACGATTTAAAAACGATTTTAAAGACGCATTTATCAAGTGCGAAAGGCGCGGTGATTTTCTCCAAAAATACCACCGATAATATCGCGCTTATCGTTTCGATTCGCCTATATCAGAGCGAACTCAAACGCAGTGAATACAATATCATCGCCATTGCAAACAGCGATGATGAAGTTAGCAAACTCAAAAAAATCGGCTCAAATTATATCATCTCGCCTACGAATCTCGCCGCACAGCGCATTAGCTCCATTATCCTAAAGCCGGGTAGCGAAAATATCATCGAGCATTTTATGAGCACTAACGAAACCGCGCTTAGTTTGGAGGAAGTCATCGTGCCAAAATACAGCTGGATGGTGCTAAAAAAACTGCGCGAAGGGCATTTGCGCGATATTACGCGCGTCTCAGTAGTGGGAATCCGCCAAAAAGACGGCAAATATATCTCAATGCCAATGGGCGATGCTGTCATTTCTAGCGAATGCAAAATGCTAATCATCGGCACGACAACCAATATCCGCCAAGCCAAAAGGCTCATAATGCGTAGGCAAAAACCAGAGGAGTTGAAATATGTTTGATATAATCCCCATAAAAGGCGGAATCTGCGCCATTGACGGCATATATTGCGATGGCGTGAGTGCTGGACTAAAGGCAAATGGTGCGCTAGAT
>JBNMJF010000006.1:0-18891 GCA_050873665.1 Helicobacteraceae bacterium | reverse complement strand
TTGCCACGAATCGGCTAACGCCGATTCTCGCAATGACGAATCTATGCACGATTTTGCTACGCAAAATCTCGCAATGACGAAATTTGCTTTGCGTATAAAAAAACTATTCATTACCGCCAGTGGCGGGGCGTTTAGAGATTTGCCCTTAAGCGAAATTCCATCGCAATGCGCAAAAAACGCCCTAAAGCACCCAAATTGGGCTATGGGACGCAAAATCACAATCGATAGCGCGACAATGATAAATAAACTTTTTGAGATTTTGGAGGCAAAGTGGCTTTTTGGCATTGATAATATTGATGCTGTGATTGAGCGAAATTCCACGATTCACGCACTGATTCAGACAAATGACAACGCCATAATAGCGCATTTAAGTAGCAATGATATGAAGCTACCCATTGCAACTGCCCTGCTTGGCGCAAAAGCTAAAAATCAATCTTTTATCAAAGAATTAGATTTGATGAATCTTTGTGTGAGATTTGAGCAAATTGATTGCAATCGCTATCCGCTTTGGAAACTTAAAGATTCGTTACTAAAATGCCCCAAATTAGGCATTATCATCAATGCGGCAAATGATATTTTGGTGGCAAAATTTTTGGAAAATGAGATTCGATTCGGCGATATTGCTAGTGGGATTTTTGGCGTTTTGGATAGATTCGGTGGCGAATCTGCATTAGATTCGATTACAAATATCGATGAAATCACGGATTTACACGCAAAAATCGCGGATTTTTTGAAATCTTATTGACTTTTAACAAATTAGCAATTAAAATTCGCGTTTCTACTTTTTAAAACTGCATAATCTTTAAAAGGATAAAAATGGCTACAAAAGACAATAACGGCAATGGCAGAAAAAGCCATATTCCCGCAGACGCGTATAAAATCGAGGAGCTAAAAACGCTTAGCTTAGCAAAGCTAATTGAAATCGCCACAAAGTTAGGCGTGGAAAATCCCCAAGAATACCGCCGACAAGATTTAATGTTTGAGATTTTAAAAACGCAAGTAAATCAAGCTGGTTACATTCTCTTTAGCGGGATTTTGGATATTGCAAATGAAAATTTTGGCTTTTTGCGCGGTGTCGATGAGAACTTTTCGGATTCGCAAAATGATGTGTATGTCTCACTTTCGCAGATTCGTAAATTTGCGCTTAGAAATGGCGACTTAGTTACAGGGCAAGTGCGCCCACCACGCGAATCCCAAGAGCGATATTACGCGCTTTTAAAGATTGAGGCAATCAATCATCTTTCCTTAGAGGAGGCAAAAAATCGCCCCCTATTTGACAACCTAACGCCACTATTTCCCACACAGCAATTAAAATTAGAATACGATAGCTCCAAAGTTACAGGGCGAATCTTAGATTTATTTTCCCCCATTGGCAAAGGGCAACGCGCTTTGATTGTCGCGCCACCGCGCACAGGTAAAACAGAGCTTATGAAAGAACTAGCACACGGCATTAGCAATAATCACCCCGAAGTGGAGCTAATGGTTTTGCTTGTCGATGAACGCCCAGAGGAAGTAACCGATATGCAGCGCAGTGTCAAAGGGCAGGTTTATAGCTCGACTTTTGATTTACCCGCATCAAATCATGTAAAAGTCGCCGAGCTAGTGTTAGAGCGTGCAAAAAGGCGCGTGGAGAGTGGCAAAGATGTGGTAATACTGCTTGATTCAATCACGCGTCTTGCAAGGGCTTACAACACCGTTACGCCCTCCAGTGGCAAGGTTTTAAGCGGTGGCGTTGATGCAAACGCGCTTCACAAGCCCAAGCGATTCTTTGGTAGTGCGCGAAATATCGAGCAGGGTGGTAGTTTGACGATTATCGCAACGGCTTTGATTGACACGGGCTCTCGAATGGACGAAGTGATTTTTGAGGAATTTAAAGGCACGGGCAATAGTGAAATCGTCCTAGCGCGTTCGATTGCCGATAGGCGAATCTATCCAGCCTTTGATATTTTGAAATCTGGCACAAGAAAAGATGAGTTATTATTGGGTAGTGAAAAACTCCAAAAAGTGTGGATTTTACGCAACTTTATGCAACAATTAGGCGATATTGAGGCATTGAATCTCATCTATTCAAAAATGAAAGATTCCAAAAGCAATGATGAATTTTTAAGCAAAATGAATGAGCAAGAGTAGATTTTGAAAATCGGCGTTTTTGATAGCGGTGTGGGCGGTTTAAGCGTCCTAAAATCGCTACTTGATTCAAAGCTTTTTAGCGAAATCATTTATTACGGCGATACGGCGCGTGTGCCTTATGGCAACAAGGACAAAGGCACGATTGTGCGCTTTTCGCTAGAATGCGTGGATTTTTTTATCCCGCATAAAATCGATATGCTAATTGTCGCGTGCAACACTGTTAGTGCCTACGCGCTAAATCAAATGCAAAAAATCGCGCCTTTCCCCGTAATCGGCGTGGTTGAATCTGGCGTCCTAAGCCTAAGCAACAAAATCAAAAATAAAAAAGATAGCATTTTGATTATCGCCACAAAGGCTACGATTAAAAGCGGAATCTATGAGAAACATTTGCGCTCTTTGGGCTATGAAAATATCACAAGTTTGCAAACGGGACTTTTTGTGCCAATCGTAGAGGAGGGAATTACAAAGGGCGAGATTTTAGAAGCGACAATGCGATATTACTTTGGTGCGCTAAATTCGTCTTTTGATTCGCGCAATTCGCCTTTAGAATTGCATTCCGTAGATTCGTCATTGCGAGGGCGAATCGCAGATTCGCACGAAGCAATCCAAAAAAATCAAATAGATTGCCACGATTCGGCGTTGCCGAATCTCGCAATGACGGGAAATTGTGTGGATTGCTTCGGCGATGAATCGCCTTGCAATGACGAATCTTTTGCGGATTGCCACGAATCGATTGACGCCGAATCTCGCAATGACGACAAAAAAGCCACACTTGTAATCCCAAAAGCAATCATTTTAGCTTGCACACACTTTCCTTTAATCGCCAATCCAATCCGCGCATTTTTCGACAACAAACCCATTTTGATTCACTCTGGCGAAGCCATTGTAGAATTTTTAAAGCAAAAATACACGCTTAGCTCATCGCCCAAATTGCCAAAGGTGCATTTTTACGCATCTGGCGACAAAAGCACCCTTGAATCCTACGCAAAATTATGGCTAAACTCTTAAGCGCGTTTATAGCATAGACTTGGTAGAATCGCTAAAATTTTTAAAGAGGGGAATTCGCACTTGCAAGAGATTAGCTTTATCCAAAATATTGACAATGTCGGCAAATTGCTAGATAAAATCAGCGCGGAAAAGGGCATTGAGCGTGATGAATTGACTGCCGAGATTCGCGCGGTGAAGTCTTTTGTCAAGGCGCAAGGTAGCGATGCATTTGAGTTTGTGGAGGAAATAAGCGATGAAATTTTTGAGGATAAAAACGCGCTTATCAAGCAAAGCTACGATGTCGCCATTTTTCGCACCAAAGATGAGCGCAAATTTCATATCGAAGTTTTGCATAACGGCGAATCGGTGGATATGATTTGCAAGGCGGGATTTGAGATTCCTAAAAATATCACAGAGTTTGAAACACTCGCATTTGCCGTGATTGCGCTAAAAGCTGAGCAAGGAATCATCTTGCGCGATTTGGATAAGGGCAAAAATGTGCTTTATGAGCATTTAAAAGATTTGGATTCGCCCCTAAAGAGCGAAGTTCGCTTTTGCATTTTGAAAAGCAAAAATTTTGTGGATTCAAAAGAGGGCAAAATCGATTTTTTCATTGATGGCGTGGATTTGGCGAAAAAAAATATCATCGCCCTAAAAGAAAATGTCAAAATCTGCACTTACACTTTGGCGCAACTAGGCAAAGTCGGGCGAAATCTAAGGGGCGAAATCATCACGCCAGAGGCGAAAACTTCGCTTCCGCCAAGTTGTAGCGATGAAATCAAAAAGAGCGAATCAAACGGATTTTACGAATACACCAGCAACAAAAATGGCTTTGTGATTTTTGAGGGCAATCACTTTTCTTTCAACAACGAAATTTCCTTGCAAAACGCCGAATTGCGCGATAATTACAACTTTTTGGGCGATTTGGATACAAAGACTAAGATTATCGTTAGCACGGGCGATGAGTTTGAGGACGCGCTAAAAAGCGGTATGACGCTAAGGGCGAATCAAATTAGCATTAGCGGGAATTTGGCTGCAAATACCACGCTAGAGGCAAATGAGATTGAAATCAGCGGACAAACGCACAAAAGCACGGCGATTGTTTGCAAAAGTGCGAAAATCTCCACTCATCGCGGGATTTTGGATTGTGAGAGTGCGGATATTATGGCATTTGAGGGCGGAATCGTGCGAGGCGAAAACATAGAAATCACACAAGCAAATGGTGGCGAAATCGAAGCAAATGCAATCAACATAAATGAGCTTTTTTCTGGCACTAGCGTGAGATTTAGCGCGAAATTAGTGGTAAATTCGCTAAAAGGTGGCGATAATAAAATCATCTTTACGCCCCTTGCTAGCAGGCACAATAAGCAAAAGATTGAATCGCTACTAAAAGAGCTTGAATCTAACCAAACCACCGAGCAAAATTTAAAGAAAAAAGAAACCGCCCTAATCTATCAATACAATAAATTCGCCCAAACAGCGCGTGAGCTAAAAGCGCAAATCGCCGATGACAAGGCGAAAAATCGCGCTACGCCTGATTATGTCCTAAAAAATTATAAGGCGTTTTTAGAGATTGTAAATAGCCTAAAAGCCGTAAAGAGCGAGATTGCAACGCTTGGCAAAGAGCACACAATCATCATAAATACCATTAGAGAATACCAGCAAAGCGTCTTTAGCGCGGAGTTTTTATGCAAGGACGGGTGGCTCAAGTATAATGATGTGATTTTTGAGCTAATCTCTCCCAAAGTCCATCAATCAAAGACGATTATCAAAGGCATTGGCAAATATCAGTTTGACGCGCAAGAAAAGTGCATAGTCCATCACAAAATCTTTAGCAACGAAAATGATGAAGCGATAAATAATCAAGGATTTTAAGGTTTAAAAGGGGCAAAAAAATGATAGCAGGTTTGATTGGAAGCGTGTATAAGCGCGTGGCAAGTGGCGTTTTGTTTAATGTCAATGGTGTGATTTATGAAGTCTCTATGTCGCTAAACGCCCTAGCTCTTTTAAATCAAAACGGCGCGAAAGAAAACGATACGCTGCTCATTACGCAAATTATCCGCGAGGATAGTATCGCGCTCTTTGGCTTTCTAAGCAAAGATGAAAAGGATTTGTTTGATAATCTCATCAAAATTAACGGCATTGGTCCCAAAGTCGCCCTAAGCATTTGTAGCACCTTTAAACCTGCGGAATTCCTAAATATCGCTAATAGCAATGATTTTGCCACGCTCAAAAAAGTGCCGGGCATTGGCGAAAAAATGGCAAAGCGAATCATCGTAGAGATTAGCGGAAAGCTAGGCAATATTGCAGAGCTTAATTTGCCACAAAGTAAGATTGACGCGCTAAACGCCCTTGAATCGCTTGGCTTTAAAAATAGCGAAATTTTAGCAATGTTAGAAAATATAAAATCCACAAGCACGGAAGGGATTATTAAAGAGGCATTGCAGAAATTAAAAAAATAGCCTTTTACGATTCGCATAAATTTGGCGTTGCGATTCACACGAATCTAATGCGAATCTTTACGCGAATCACAAAAATCAAATCCAAAATCCCACATTTTCACTAAAAATTCCAAAATTTCCACACTTTTTTCACAAAATTTTGACAATTTAAGCAAACTTTAACGCGGGGGGGGGTAGTATTACATTGCGTTTTTATAAATTTATCACAAAGGATTAGGTTATGAAAAGATTTTTGCAAATCGCCTTGCTAATAGTTAGCTTTGGCAGTGTCGCAAATGCCGAGCAAAGCGGTGGGTTTTTGGGATTAGAAGTGGGATATGGTTCGCTTGTCGTGCCATTTGATTATGAGCAAAAAGCTAACAATGCAGTTAATGCAAAAATAGCTGGAAATTTTAGCGGTGATGGCGTAGCCTTTGGATTCATAGGCGGATATAAGCAATTTTTTAATCCATATTTTGGATTGCGCTATCACGTAAATGTCAATGTCGTAATGGCAAAAGTTAGCTCAAAAGTTACTCAAAGAGTAAGCGATATAGTTTTAGATGCTGGGGATAATCGCTCTACTACGCTTGTAAATTATGGCGCAAATGTGGATATGCTGGTAAATTTCATCGTTAGAGAGAAAAATAAAGTCGCTGATTTTGGGGCGTTTTTAGGATTGAGCTTGGGAGGTAATAATTGGAGCGGACAAGCTGTAAATGATATTGATGATTATATAGCAAAAAGGGAACGAGAATTAGGAGGACAAAATCTAGGCTGGAAAACGGCAAGAAATTTCTTTGATTTTTCGCTAAATGTAGGTTTGCGAACTAATATTAAGGTAAATCACGGATTGGAATTAGCCGTTAGAGTGCCACTGATAAAAAATACATTTTTAAACAAACAAAAAACATTAAATGGTGCAAATGTAACATTTAAGGTAAATACAAAAAATCAAACAAATATCACTCTGCGCTATGTGTATAGCTTTGGCAAGGCGACAACAATCGTCCGCAAAATCATTAAACGAAAAGTGAAAAAGCCACAAAGCGAATCCATCGGCACAGAAACCCAAAGCCAATAGCAAAATAAAATTTGGACGAATCTGCGCTTTGTGTCATTGCGAGGCGAATCGTAGATTCGCCAAAGCAATCCAAAAAATAAATAAAACCCCGTCATACTGAGCGTAGCGAAGTATCCAAATCACACAAATTTAAAAAAAATAACAAATCAATGTCTCAAAAGCGAATCTAGTGGATTAGAGTCTATGGGGTGAGAGGGATTCTACTTTTTGCAAAAGCCAAAAGTAGCAAAAACTTTTATATGGATTTACACTTTGTGCGGATTTTATTTTATTTTTTTGGATACTTCGCTACGCATAAATGCTACGCTTAAGCAATGCCGATATGCACGAACGCCCTACCCCAAAAACTCTAATCCACCTAATCCACTTAAATAACAAACACAGCTTTTGGTGTCCCCAATTGGATTCGAACCAATGACCTTTCGATTAGGAATCGAATGCTCTATCCTGCTGAGCTATGAGGACAAGCGAAAATAAAAATTTGAAAGACAAAATGAGGAGGCGGACTAGCCACGAGGACTAGCCCTTTTGTAAGCCGCAGAAGTTATTTTTTCACAACTTTCATTTTTGCAACTTCGTCTTTTAGTGCTTTCCCAGCTTTGAATTTAGGCACCATTTTTTCTTTTGTAGTGTATTTTTTGTTTGTGCCGGGGACTTTACCTGTTTTTGCCGCTTGGACTGCAGTTTCAAATTTACCGAATCCTACTAGCTCAACAGAATCTTTTTTTACTAGCACTTGTTTTACAGCGTCAGTAAAAGCAGAAATCGCTTGTTCAGCACCTTTTTTTGTGTCATAACCGCCAACCTTCTTTACCACTTCGATGAAGTCTGATTTGTTCATTTTTCTCTCCTTTTGTTGAATTTGTTTATGAACGGCGGAATTATAGGGAAATTTTTTGGATTTTGCAAGGGGTTTTGCCTTAATTTGCGATATTTTTTGAAAATTTTGCACAAAGATTCGCCTATTTTGTGTTTTTATAAGAGGCTATATCCCCCCCCCCCCCGCAAGTGTGGCGATTCGCGCCCTAGAAAAAATTATCCCAAAAATTTTTACAAAAAATGTAACAAATTTATTGTAAAATTGCATTTTTTATATTCCAAAGGTGCGAAAAAATGACAAAAATACGCAAAAATATTGTAATAAAAATATTTTTAGCCATATCCCTAGTGGCGAATCTCGCGCATAGTAGCCAAGATTCGACACTTGATTTATTACAAGATGCGCAAATTGCGCCCATTAGCGAATCTTACTATGAGCCAAATAGCAGGGGAAAATATTTGGGCTTAAGCATAGGAATCATCGCCGTAGCAAGTCTCGCCACGATGGGAGCTTTATACGCACTACCCGAATCTATCTCAAATTGGGATAGAAGCGAAATGACATTTGGCAAACTCGGCAAAAAATACCGCAAAAATATCTCAAACTCGCCTGTGGTGGATAAAGACGAGGCGTGGCTAAACTATGTCGCTCACCCTTATGTCGGCGCACTTTATTACTTGCAACCGCGAATGGCGGGATTCAGCTGGGCGGAGGGCGCGATTTTTAGCTTTGTGGCATCGACATTTTATTGGGAATACGGGCTTGAGAGCTTTGCGGAAGTGCCTAGTTGGCAGGATTTGGTGCTAACTCCCGCGCTTGGCTCGTTGCTTGGCGAGGGATTTTATCAGTTTATCCGCTACATTCAGCGCAATGATAGCAAACTCTTTGATAGCTACTTTTTAGGACATTTGTTCTTGTGGGTGCTAGACCCGCTAGGTAGCATAATACAGCGTTTGGGCTTAGGCGAAGTCTTTGGGATTCACAACAAAAACGCCAAAACAGAGCTAATCACAACGCCCATTTTGCCAAACGGCAAGGGCGGATTCCAAGTGGGACTTGTGATGAGATTTTAGGAAAGAGATTCTACTTTTTGCGAAAGCAAAAAGTAGCAAAAACTTTTGCAAGGATTCGCACTTCGTGCGGATTTAATGTTACTTTGGATTGCCACGAATCGGCGTTGCCGATTCTCGCAATGACGAATCCTTATTAGATTCAAGCGACTTTCGCGCGGAAGTATTTTTAGGCGATTTTGTGGGTTTTCGAGCGCGAGACTATGAGATAAGACTGATAGTCTATCGAATAGTTGAGCGCGACGAATCCCGCAAAAGCGTCAAAAAGACAATCGCGCTTTTTATATCGCATACCTTGCTACAATTTTGTCGTTGTATTTTATTAGTATATTCCCGCCCTTTTTTACCTGCCTTAAAGGCTGTCCGCCGTCTTTTATGCCATAAAATGCGAGTCGCTTTTGCATTCGCCCCTCCACACTCACGCGCGAAATATCCCGCGCCTTTAGCTCGTTTGCGATTTCTTTGGCGATATAAAATTGATTTAAAAAAATCTCATCATCATTTGAGACGCGATAGATTTGCTTAGAAAACACAAGCAATCCCGCCTCTAAAAAAAGCACCGCCATAACGATTATAAATCGCCTTTTGTAATTTAGCTGAAATATAGGCAGACGCAGACGAATGTCGCTTAGCATTTGGCGAATCATAAGCGGAATCCCGCATAAACTCATAAACATAAAAATCTCTTTGTCAATATCTTGGCGAATCGACAAAATCACGCTCACAAGCAGACTTGTCCCGCTAATGTAAAGCAGTAGATTCGCCTTGTATTTGGCGAAATTGCGATAAATCGTGTAGATAAAATACACAAAAAGCAGTGGCGAGTAAAGCAGTGCGAGTTCGCTAAAAATATCCAAAAATTTCCCGCGCGGACGCCCACTAATATCGATTCCATAGCAATACAAATTTAGCGCAAAGCAAAGCAGGGCAAAGAGCAAAATATTTTTATTTAGCCCTAGATTCGCCCTTATGCGCGGGATAAAGTGCGATTCGTCATTGTCCTTAAAAAGCGCGTAGAAAAATAGTGCCAAAAATAGCATAAACGCGCTCTCATCGATAAAAACGGCGAGTGCTAAAAGCGGATAGGCGATTTTTTTGCGCTCTGTCAGCTCTACAAAGCAGATTAGTAGCACGATGCAGAGCATTAGGGCGGATTCGTTTAAAATGCTACCTTGCATAATCACCCCGGGGATTATGGCGTAAATCGCCACGCACAGCACGGAATCGCGCTTGTATTTTAAAATGCGATTGGAGATGAGATAAATTAGTGTGAGATTTAGCGCGTGGAAAATGAGATTGGGCAATTTTAGTGCGAAATCCTTGCCCAAATGCGCCTCGAATCGCTCTATGGAGAAGTTTGCTAATTTTGCGATTAGGGCTTTGTTTTGCTCTAAAATCACCGCCTCTTTGTAGCTGATACTCGCCCCGCTGATAAGATAAATAAGCGATAAAAGGCTAAGAATTGCAGTGATTAAAAAATAAAAGTCGAATCTATCGAATCTAAAGGCTGTGGATTTGTGGGATTCGCCAAATCCACCGCATTTTTCACTCAAATTCATCGATTTGATAACCAGCCTCTTTTAGCATTTTGCGGACTTTTTCTTGGTGCTCTTTGCCCTTTGTCTCCACGGTTATAGAGATAATCGCATCGCCATAATCGATAGTCGTGGAGATTCGGTTGTAATCTGTTTTGATGATATTTGCCTCCGCCTTGCGTAAAATCGCTGTGAGCTTTTCCAAACTGCCCGGTTTGTCGATTAGCACGGTTTTAAATTGCAGTCTTCGGTGCGATTTGACTAAGCCTTTTTGAATGATTAGGCTAAGCATCGTTACATCGACATTGCCACCGCTTAGGATTACGCCGACTTTATCACTTGGCTTTGGCGCAATCTTGTGGTGCAAAATCGCTGCCACTCCAGCCGCTCCTGCACCCTCTACGACTAACTTTTGCTTTTCTAGCAAAAACAGCACGGCATTGGCGATTTCCTCATCATCTACCATTACAATGTCATCTACGCATTCTAAAATAAGCTTAAAATTCTTTTCACTCACATCGCGGACGGCGATTCCATCGGCTATCGTATGCACGGATTTGGCGTTGTGAATCTTTTTATCGTGGAATGAATCAAACATCGCCCTAGCACCTTTTGCCACAACGCCGATGATTTTGGTTTTGGGGCTAATATTTTTATACACACTTGCGATGCCAGAAATCAGCCCACCACCGCCTACAGGCACGATTACGAAATCCAAACTCTGCTCATCAATCATCTCTAGCGCAATCGTCCCCTGCCCTGCTATCGTATCATCATCGCTAAATGGGTGGATAAATGTGAGCTGCTGCTCTTTGGCGAGTTTAAGCGCGTGTTTGTAGGCTTCATCGTAATTTTCCCCTGCCAAAATCACTTCCGCGCCCATATCTTTGGTATTTTGCACTTTGAGTAATGGCGTAGCCTCTGGCATTACAATGACACAGCGAATCTTAAAATGCTTCGCGCTAAATGCCACGCCTTGAGCGTGATTCCCCGCACTTGCGGCAATTACGCCTAGCTTTTTCTCACTATCGCTTAGGCGCGAGATTCGGTTAAATGCGCCACGAATCTTATACGCGCCTGTTTTTTGGAGATTTTCTTTTTTGAGATAGACATTGCATTGCGCGATTTCACTTAGGCGCGAGGCAAGGCTAAGCTCTGTCTTTGCGATGACATTTTTCACGCGCTCACGGGCGTCTTTAAACATTGCTAAATCCATCATTTTTTATCCTTTGATTTGTAAAATTCCTGCAAGATTATCGGCAGAGCGATTAAAATCCCCGATAAAATTATAAAGAAAATGCCAAAAAATATAAAAATATTTGGCAATGAATCACCTAGCACAATGCCTAAAATCGCGCTAAATACGATTCGGCTGTAATCGATTGGGGCTACGATTCCCGCAGGTGCGAAAGTATAAGCGCGGGTGATATAATACTGCCCGATTGTCCCCATAACGCCCACCACCGCGATAAAAAACCAATCTTTAAACGATAACGCACTCCACGAATCTTGCATTATAAAAATCATCACAAGCCCCATTAGCGTCGCCATAAGCCCAAAGCTAAGCATAATCTCCAAATCATCAAAATATCCCTTTAACGCGCGAATGCTAATAAACGCCAAAGACGCAAAAATCCCGCTAATAATGCCACAAAAGATATTTGGCAAAGGCAGATTTGAAGTCTCTGGGTTGCTTATCAAAATCACACCTACGAATCCCACGCACACACTTGCAATCTGGGCGATATTTAGTCGCTCCCGCAAAATCAAAAATGCAAAAATCGCCGTCCAAATGGGCGCAGTTTGCGCAAAGGCAATAGAAGTGCCAAGCGGAATTGTCTCTACATTATAAAGCATCGCATAAAGCGAGGCAGAGCCGACAAACGCGCGAAATACGAGTTTGCCCCAGCCACCGCTTTTGTGATGGTGGCGATGCTTTGTCTTTTTGGCGCGAATCCACAAAAGCAACACCACAAAAAAAGTCATCGTAATGCCACGAAAGAAAAGGTTTTCGTGGATTGTGATATGATTTGAGAGGATTTTTAGCGCGGAATTCATCAGCGAAAAAAACAGCGCACCTAAAAACATATAAAACATTCCCAAAGTTATCAATTTATTGCGTGTCATTTGCGTAAAATCGCCTTTTGCGTGGTTTTATTGCTTATTAAAAGCCTCATTCTAAAAGTCGCGGATTTTATTATATTTTGGATTAAAATGCAAAATGGGTGGATTTGGCGGATATATTTAGGGCGAATCAAACGGATTGGAGTTTAAGTGGTAAGGAGGACTCTACTTTTTGCAAAAGCAAAAAGTAGCAAAAACTTTAATAAGGATTTTTGATTTGATTGTTTAATCGATTCGTGCAACGCACGAATCGCAATCGAAGTAATGGCGGTGTGGCTTTTGTATTTGTGAGAATTTTGGGGATAAAACTAGACTAGAGTCTGTTGATTCCCCAAAATTTTCACAAGTGCGAAATTGCATACCCCAGAACGAATTGTGCCACTAAAATATCGTGCGCCACTCTAAGCTTCCGCTGTTGTTAATACTCCTATCCCCAAAATTCCCATAATACGCCACCCCAAACTCCATACTAAACGCCGCCGCATTCACCACATAGCTAATCCCCGCATTTGCATAGCCCAAAATCTTATCATTATCTAACAAAATATTTATCTCATTATTTGCGACAATTACCTTGCCTTTGGCAAATTTTGGAAAGAGATTTTTGCGCACACCAGCACCAAAATTTAGCTTAGCGTTTGAGAAATATTTATCATATCGTAACCCAAAATCCACATAGATAAGGTGATACAACGCCCCGTTATAATCCTGCATTGTGCTATTATCAAGCGTGGATTTGGCACTTGTGCTACTTGCGCTTAAGCCTTTATAGTCCATTCCAAGCTCTGCGCCCAAAATCCCAGCATTGCCCATATCAAAGTCCTTGCCAAATGCCACATTTGCCCCAAAGCCGATATTATCGGGCTTAACCTTTGCTAATTGCTGTGAGCTAATCTCATTTAGAAAATAGAAAAAATCCCCACGCGCCTTTAGATACATATCCCAAATCATATCCAATTTGTAGTTTAGCCCAGCCATTAGATTCATTGATTTTATGTGAAAATCTTTGTCGTTTTTATCGCTTAAATTCCCATAGCTAAAGCCCAAATGAAGCCCAAGCCCACTATCGCCACTAAATGCGCCGATGAATCCGTAATCTAAGCCTGATAACTGATAATTCCCCGCTTTGCTATAAAGATTATGCGAGACAAAGGGCATTAGCGTGATTAGGCTTTTGGTGCTTTGGGCTGAAGTGCGAGTTGTGGCGCGATTCGTAACACGATTTGCGGGTTGCGTTATGCGCGTTGTGGCGCGATTTATGGGTTGTGTGATGCGATTCGTGGTAGGATTCGCGGTTTTTGCGCCAAATTTTTGTGAGTAAATCATCGCATTGCTACTTACAAAAAGATTATTCATCGTTTTTAGATTCGCCTTGCGAAGTTCGGTAATCTCTGTATTTATGATAAATCCACCGCTAGAGCCACCACCTCCGCTATTGCCACCATTTCCACCGCCACCGATGAAATTTATGATAAAATTATCCCCGCTTTGCGTAAGTGTGTAAAAATCTCTATTTTTTAGCATTAGGCGCGAAAAAGGCAAATCAAAATAATTGCCACCTATTTTTATTTGCAATGCGTTGCCGTCTTGATTTGTGATAAGTTTTCCTATGGAATATGTTTTGCCTAACTCGAATCCGCTAGTAGTATCAAAATCAATGACAATGTTAGAATTGCCATCTTTAAAGCCCACACTGCCACCACCAATGATTAAATGTGAGTTTTTATTATTTGTTTTATCGTTATAACCGCTAAAATTATTAAATTCATTTTGTGATTCGGCAATCTTTATAAGATAGCTGTCAATATAAAGATTCGCACTAGAAGCCGTAAAGATAAAATGCGCCGCTTTGCCACTATATGCACCCGCATTTGTTTTAAAAATGCCTTGATTGTTGATTGTGATATTTTGCGCACCAGAAGCCCAAACGCCACGCATTTCTTTGTAATTTGTAATAGTGCCTAATGCGCTACCAGCAATGCCTTGTATAAGAATCCCACCTGAAATAGTGCCGTTATTTACGAGATTTTGTATATTGCTACGATTATTTTCTGTGAGTTTGATAGTTTGAGTATCGGTTGAAGTAAGATTGCTGTTATTAGTGAAAGTTGTGATTTTTGTCTTAATATCTATCGTAGTTGTGTTAAATGGAGCAGAATTTGTAATGCTTTGATTTTCGTAGGCTTCGCTTATATTGCAAGTTTGATTAGGATTGCAAATGGTGTTTAGCTCTACGGCGCAGAGATTCGCGCTCATAAACGCAAAATTTACAAGCAAAATCACCAATCTAAGCATCGCCACCTCCTTTGCATTTTTTTTAATTATATTGCTTTGTGATTTAAATTTAGCTTTAAAAAATGCGCAAAATCGTAAAAAGATTCGCCAAAAAATCAGCGCGAATCGCCAAAAAACTTGCAATTTAATTTTACTTCGCTATAATTCGCATTTCAAATTCAAATTTTAAGGAGATTTTAATGGCTTTGTATGATAGAAATTACACGCAAGATATTGGCGTTGAGGCGGTGGCGGAAAATACGCTCGTGCGCTTTGTGAAAGAAACTTATAAGTTTTTTGCGGCGAGTTTGCTTTTTGGCACGATTGGGGCGTATATCGCGCTTCCATTTGCACCGATGATAAGCGGTGGCGCAATGTTTGGCATTTTCGCACTTGAAATCATCGCGCTAATCGCACTTATTTTCCTAAAAGAAAAGCCTGTGATAAATGTGATTTTGCTATTTACATTCACATTCCTTACAGGCGTGGCGTTAGTGCCACTTTTATACAGCGTTCTTGCGCTTCCTGCTGGAGTTAGCATAGTTGCACAGGCACTTTTAGGCACAACCATCGTATTTGGCATTATGTCGCTTTACGCAATCAAAACAAAGAGCGACCTTTCAAGCTGGGGCAAAATCCTATTTATCGCGCTTATCGGCATTGTGGTGGCTAGTTTGATAAACCTAGTGGCTGGATATTTCTTTGGATTCCAAAACGCTGGGCTTGTAAGCGTGGTGATTTCGGGCATTGCAACGATTGTATTTACGCTATATATCGCCTATGATACGCAAAATATCATTCGCGGACGCTATGACAGCCCGATAATGGCGGCAATCAGCCTATATTTAGATGTTTATAATCTCTTTGTGAGCCTACTAAACATACTTGGCTATGCCAATAGGGAGTGAAAATCGCCTAATTGACGCGAATCTTAATCGCTTAAGAGAGGGGATTCGCGTCCTAGAGGACATTGCAAGGTATATTTTAAATGATTTGCCTTTGGCTTCTAGCTTAAAAACTTTGCGCCACAAGGCGCGAGTTAGCGATTTAAATCACCTGCAATCACTACTTCAACACCGCGACATAAAAAACGACATACTAAAAACTTCCACACCAAGCGAAAAAAAGCGCGAAAATTTACGCGACATTGCTTTGGCAAATTTCAAGCGCAGTGAGGAATCTGCAAGGGTTTTGGAGGAAATATTTAAGTTAGATTCGCTAAAAGATTTTGTGGTGGATTTGGGTGAATCGAGCGATTTTGGTAAATCTAGCGAATCGCGTGAATTTGGTGAATCTAATGGCGATTGTGGTAAATTTGGCGAATCGCGTGAATTTAGTAGCGCAAATCGTGGCGTAGATTCGCCCGAATCTGGTGGCGATTTTGGCGCAATCGCTGAGATTTTTAAGTCGATTCGCTATGAATTATATGACATTGAAATCGCGTATTTTAAGGCGTTAGATAAGGTTTGATATAGAGTTTATTTGTTCTCTTTGCTTCCCACATAATGATAAGATTTTTATATTAGATTTAACAAATTTTTTTGTAGAATATAGTATTTGTTTTTAAGGAGTGAAACTATGCCAAATCAACAATTTATTTTAAGAATAGAAGGACAAGGCGAGTATTTGCAAAATGTTAGGTGGGCGTGGATAAGAAGCCTAAAAGGATTTAATGAAAATAAAAAATGTAAAGAATGTTTTAAACCCCAAAAAGATATTTTACTAGGATTTCATAAAAAAGTTAAAACAAGCAAGGATTACCCATTTGATGCTGATAGCACACGAATACCTATAAATCCAAAAATCGGTGGGCATAATGGCGAAGTATTGCATTACTTATGTATCGATTCTACGAATGGCAAGGATTATTTGCATATAGGGTTTATTTATGATGAGGGTAGCGAAGCAAAAGGGGATTTTATGGGGCAAACTATCATTATAAAAAATGCTAAAAATCTTAATTTTGATTTTAGTGAAAATAGTGAGATAGGTAATAAAGTGCGAGAAAAATACGCGGATTTGGATAATCCAAATGTAGATAAAAAGTGCAAAGCCACAGAATGTAGAAACTTTTGGTTTGGTGCGTATTTCTATGGAGATAGAATTAAAGATTTTGTGGTAGATACACAATAATAAAAAATAATACAAGAAAATGAGCGAAACGAAACTTTAGCGTCCATTTAATGAAACTTTGTGGCACAGCGCAATGATTGCCACAAAAAAACCTAATATCTATCACACAAATACTTATACATACACTTACATTCATAGCACACCTTTCTATCCTCACACTGCGCGAAATTTATCTCGCCCTTTAGCACCTCAAGCGTGGCGTTCAAAATCTCATTAGCCTCTGCCTCTGCGTTTTCATTCATAACAAACTCTTTATTGTTTAGCAAATCCACATACACGCACTCAATCTCGCTCCCGCTAAATTCGCCCATAATCGCGCGTTTGTAAATGGCTAGTTGCAAAAAGCCCTCATTTTTCGCGCTAAAATCTTTTTTAAGTTTATAGTCAATTATGCGAATCTTATCCGCGCCACCCGCCATTTTCACCCTGTCGATTCTATCAATCTTACACACAAAGTCAAAATCGCTTATTTTAAACTTTTTAAGCATCTCTACCGCCAAAATCTCCGTGCCACTTTGCAAGGCTAATTTTTGCGCCCTAAAAAACGCCCCTAATTGCATTAGCGTAATCTCTAAATCTAACTTCCTATCACTCGCATTTTGCGCCACTAGCGGGGCGATTTTAGCCTCATCAAAGTCGCTCCCCATTTCGCGCAAAATATTATGGATTTTCGTGCCTAAAAATTCCTCTTTTTCCTCACTATCGCGTAGTTTTTCGCATAAATACGCAAAATAATATTTGCGTCTGCATTCTAAAAATGTCTTTATTGCACTCGCTGATAGCCTTGTAAGCGAATTTTGCGCGATGATTTCATCGCTAATATATTCTTTTTTGCGCTCTTTAGGGAAAAATCGCCATTTTTTATCACCATCAATCTCAGCGAATCTCACGCTTGGCAAGGCGCGTAAATCATTTGCTAGGGTGGAGATTAGCGAGTTCCTACAATAGGCGATTTCCACGCGTTTTGTGCTATTTATTAGCATAAAATAATAATGCCTTTGCAAATCCTCTTTATCGCGCAAGGTAGGGAGGTTTAGGCTATTGCGAATGCGCGTATTTAAAAACATATCATTATCGCTTAAATGCGGGATAAAATCATCGTTAAAATCAACGATGATTGCGCCACTAAAGCTCATCGCGCGACTCTCTAATATGCCAAAAACGCCGACTTTTCCGCCACTATTATCATTTAGATTCGCCACGCTTTGCAATAAAAATTCAATGATTTCCTCCACGCTCAAACTCTCTAAAATATCCCACATAGCGCGAATCTCTAACTCATTTTCTAACCTAAAATGCGCTAAAATATAATCCAACAATTCCCTTGCACTCCAATTTTCATCAACGCATTTTTGGCGCAACTCACGCATTTTTTTAAGCAAAATATTATCCTTAAAGCCCATAGCGTAGTTAAGATTCCGCGCCTCATCAAAGAGCTGCAAATACGAAGCGAAATTTTCATCAGGCAAAATCACCGCAAAATTATCATTTTCCGCGCCTTTTTCGCTAAGCCATTCATTGACTTTGGCAACCACCAAAATCACCTGACTTATACGCGAATCAAAGCTATAAAGATTTATGCTTTGCGTTTGACATTGCAATCTCTCAAGGCGCGTAATCTCCCCGCTATTCACGCTAAAACTATATTTATGTCCCCACTCTAGCGGAGACTTAAGCATTTTTTGCAAAAGATTGTGATTATATTTCGTGGCGGTAAAAAAAAGTGTAATATTTGTAAATCCCGCGCACTCGCGCAAAATACGCATTTCCTTAGTGCTTAAAATTCCATCAATGTAAATAAAAATATTTTCATAAGCCCGTAAATACGCCTCATTTATGCGATAAGGCGCGTTTTTATCATAAAATCCGCGCGATTTTAATAGCACATTATACGCCTCATAAATGCCCTCCAAAATCCGCAAATGGTCGCTGTAATCGCCGTAAGTATCATTTATATCAATGTCGCTAATCTTTACATTTGCCGAATCTAGCTCATCAAAAAACTTAAAAATAAAATTCGAGCCTTCCAAAAAGCGCAAAAATGACTTATCAAAGCCTAAATTCGATAAATCAGCGTTTGGCGAATCCAAACTTGTAAAATCATTATTTTGGCGAAAATCCTGTATCACTTTCCACAAAAAAAGCGGACGCAGATTTTTAGGTAGCTTCGCGCCCTCGCAAATCGCCACTTCGCCAAAAAAATCGCTAATGCTTTTTACAGGCGGGAGAAAGGGCGCATTTTGGCTTTTTCAAAAATTTAGCAACGCCCTGTGCGATGAAAAAACAAAGAGAT
>JBNMJF010000005.1:0-19663 GCA_050873665.1 Helicobacteraceae bacterium | reverse complement strand
TGGCTACGCAACCCCGATTTCTCATCAAAAATACTTCCGCGCTTGTCGCTTGAATCTAAAGGCAAAAATTGCCGTCATTGCGAGGCGAATCGCAGATTCGCCGAAGCAATCCAAACAAAAAAACAAATTCCGCACGAAGTGCGAATCCTTGCCCCACTCGTCATACTGAGGCGACAAAGTCGCCGAAGTATCCACTTAAAAGTTTTTGCTTCGTTTTGCTTTTGCAAAAAGTAGAGTCCCCTTATCCCACAATCACAAATTTTCTATATAATGCGCTCCTAAGCTTTCCTTGCGACTTAGCGCGGATTGAATGATTTTTCGCGCGGTTAGTAGGCGCAATTTTAAAAGTCGCCCAATGTCGCCTAGTAGCATTACTTCAATCCCGCCAAGTGCCGAATCTAGCCCACTTTTACTGCGCTTAATCCCCGCATTTTGCCACATAATCTCGCGCAACACGGCTTTATAGCGCAAATCGCCGTCCTTTTCCAAAATCTCGCTATTGATAGGAAAATGTCGCGCATTGTTAGAAATAGCCGAATCCACGATACTTTTCGCAGCGACTTTGCCAAAAACTAGCCCTTCTAAAAGCGAATTTGACGCTAGGCGATTCGCGCCGTGAAGTCCGTTATTTGCGCACTCACCGATTGCGTAGAGATTTTGCATACCGCAGACTTTGGCATTCAAATCACAGGCGATTCCGCCCATAGAGTAGTGAAATGCGGGAGAAATGGGAATCTTATCTTTGGGAATGTCAAGCCCACACGCGCTTAACTGCCGATAAATGTTTGGAAATCGCTCTTTAAAGCCCTTTTTGTCAAACGCACCCAAATCGATAAACGCCTCTTGCTTATTTTTGGCGCAGTAATCAAAAATCCCCCTCGCCACAATGTCGCGCGGTGCTAACTCGCCCCTTTTGTCATAGTCGAATAAAAATCGCTTTCCATCTCTATCTACCACAACTCCGCCATCGCCTCGCACGGCTTCGCTTATGAGCTGTTTTCTAGCGTGATTCGTGGCAACAAAGACCGTTGGGTGAAATTGCAACATTTCCATATCGCGCAAGGGCAGATTATGCTCCAAAATAATGCCGTGAATGTCGCTGCTAATGGTATATGCGTTTGTGTGATATTTGAAAAGTCCGCCCACACCGCCACTTGCGATGACGACATTATCGGCGTAGAGATTTAGGACGCCTTGTTTGGTATTCACGCACACGCCATAGACTTTGTCCTCCTCGATTAGCAAGTCAATGACTTGTGCGCCTTTCCAAAGCGTGTGCTTTAGATTTTTAATCAAATGCGTGTGGAGAATGCGCCCCGTGCCGTCTCCATTGGCGTGGATTATGCGCGAAATGCTATGTCCGCCCTCTTTGGCAAGTAAAATCTTGCCGTCCTTGCCTCTATCCACCTCAAATCCGTCATTTAGCAATTCATCTAAAATCTCAATGCTAGTCTCGCTAAGTGTCTGCACGACTTGCAGATTATTGACATTGCTCCCCGCATCAAGCGTATCGCGGATATGCGATGGAATGTCGTCCTTGCCATTTGCTATGGTAATCCCGCCCTGCGCGTAGAATGTATTGCACTCCCACGGCTCATCTTTGCAAAGCAGAAGCACTTTTAGGTTTGGTGGCAAGTGTTTAGCACAGTATAATCCCGCCACACCAGCACCGATGATAATAACATCATATTTCATAAATTACCTCCTTTTGGCAATTTGTTCTTGGGTATGCAATTTCGCACTTGTAAGAATTTTTAGGATTTCGCAGACAATTAGTCTAGTCTCAATCCCAAAAATTCTTACAAATACAAAAGCCACACCGCAATTACTTCGATTGTAAGCTATCGCAAATTTCACGATATTTTACGAATCGGCATATTTCTATCAAGCAAAACAATTCTAGTATTTTGCGGTGGAAGTTTTGTGTCTTGTAGAAAATTTTGGGATAAAACTAGACTTGGAGTCTGTTGATTCCCAAAATTTTCTACAAGTGCGAAAGATGCACCCAAAGACGAATTGCCGTGCATTTTTGCGCTATAAAACGGGTCAGCCTTATACCCACACCCACACAGATTCACCGCCAAATATGCTATAATCACAAAATGAAAAACATTCAAAGCATCATCTCCAATCTTAGGCGCAGTAGCCTAAAAAGACTAAATTCAAACGCAATTATAAACAAATTGCTTTTAACTTTACCCAAAGATTTGCAAAAAAGCATTTTATTTGGCACACTAAAGGGCGACACGCTGTTTATTGCCACCGCAAATAAGGGCGTTTGCGCAGAAATCAATAATTTTCGCGCCATAGATTTGCTAAATGCGATAAATTTTATGTGCGAATCCGCCGAATCTATCGTAGATTCGGGCGAATCTAGGGCGAATCCCACGAATCTTAGCGATGATTTAGCACTTTTACGCAAAATCAAAAAAATCAAAGCCTACATTCCCCAAAATATACTAGAAATTTTAGACAAAAAGTCAGCGCAAAAAGGCGATGAATTTATCATCGAACGCTATAAAGAACGCGCGGTAGGCACATTTCACATTAGCGAAAATAGCCCGTTTAAAGAGATTTTTAGCGCGATAAAAGACGCCATTAAGCGCAACGCCGATGAATCTAAAAGAGCAAATTAAAAATCTCCCGCATACAAGCGGAATCTATCAGTATTTTGATGACAAAAACCGCATTCTCTACATTGGCAAGGCGAAAAATCTAAATAAGCGCGTTAGAAGTTATTTTAATCTAAGTGGCGATTCGGTGCGTCCCAGCGCGAATGTCAGCCATCGAATCGCCCTAATGATTTCACAAATCGCGCATTTGCAGGTTATCCTAACGCAAAGCGAACAAGACGCCCTAATCCTTGAAAACTCGCTCATCAAGCAGCTTAAGCCAAAATATAACATTTTGCTTCGCGATGACAAGACTTATCCATACATTTTGATTGACAAAAACGCCGAGTTTGCGCGGTTAGAGATTGTACGGAAAATCACAAATGACAAAAATCATCTCTATTTTGGTCCATATTCAAGCGGGGCGCGGGAAATTTTAGATGCGATTTATGAAATCTGTCCGCTGGTGCAGAAAAAATCGTGCCTAAGTGGCAAAAAAGCGTGTTTGTTTTATCAAATAAAGCGTTGTTACGCGCCTTGCGAGGGAAAAATATCAGCAGAAAATTATGGCGAAATCGTGCAAAATGCAATAAATTTACTACAAAATCCGCATAAGATTTTAAAGATTTTGGAGGAAAAAATGCGCTTTTTTGCGGAAAATTTGCGCTTTGAGGAGGCGAATCGCATAAAAGCACAATGCGCTAAAATCCGCCAAAATACGAGCATTAGTAGCATTGACTTGGCAAAACTTTATAATTGCGATATTTTTGTAATTGAGGGCAACGCCACAAAATCCGTGCTTGTGAAAATCTTTATGCGCGATGGGCGCGTGGTTTTCAGCGACCACTTTTTTATCAATCACAATGAAAATGACTTGGATTTGGACTTTTTATACACGCAAAGTTTGCTAAATCATTATAAGAATAATGCGCCATTCGCGCTAGATTCAATCCTTTTGCCCTATGATTTAAGTGATAATGAGATTTTAAGCGAATTTTTTAGGCAAAATTTTGGCAAAAATATAAGAATTTTGCACCCAAAAAGTGGCGAAAAGAAAAAATTGGTGGATTTGGCAAAAAATAACGCCAAAAATTTATTAGAAAATGAGCAAAATAACGCCGAATCGCGCATTTTAGAGGCAATCAAAAGCCTTTTTGATTTGCAAAATGTGCCAAATACAATCGAGGTTTTTGACACGAGCCACTTTCAAGGAAAAAGCGCGGTGGGCGCGAAAATCGTCTATGAAAACGGCGATTTTAACAAACGCGCATACAAACGCTACGCACTTAGCGGGAGCGATGAATACGCGCAGATGACGGAGCTTTTGACACGCCGTGCGCAGAGATTCGCCGATGGCACAGATTATGACGCGCCACCTGATTTGTGGTTGCTTGATGGCGGGAATGCGCAAATCAAAATCGCGCGTGAGGTGATTGCCTCAAGTGGCGCAAATGTGGATATTTTAGGCATTGCAAAGGAAAAAATCAATCACAAAGCATATCGCGCAAAAGGCGGTGCGCGGGATATTTTGCGCTCCTCTGATTTGGAATTGCGGTTAGAAAAAAACGATGAGCGGTTAATGTTTTTGCAAAAATTGCGCGATGAGGCGCATAGATTCGCCATTTCGTTTCATCGCAAAAAAGGGCGCAAATCTTTGGAACAATCCGCACTGAGTGGCAAATACAGCCCAGCGCAAATCAAAAAATTGCTAAAATTTTTTGGAAGTTTTGAAGCGATGCAAAACGCCAATGAATCGACAATAAAAGAAGTGCTAAAACGACGCAAAGATTAGATTATAATACTCAAGCAAATTTGCACTCATTAAGCCGTCATACTGAGTGCAACAGCGCGAAGTATCTAAAGCACACGAATCTAAATTATATGCGAATCAATGTCCCAAAAGCAAATCAAAATAGCCTCGCTTGGTGGATTAGGTTTGTGGGGATAGAGAGATTCTACTTTTTGCAAAAGCAAAAAGTAGCAAAAACTTTTGCAAGGATTCGCACTTCGTGCGGATTTTATTTATTGGATACTTCGCTACACTGCGTTTCGCTCAGTATGACGAAATGTTTGGATTGCCACGAAAATTCTACGAATTTGCAGGGTTCGTAGGCGAATCTCGCAATGACGAAAAAGTGAGATTGCTTCGTGCGACAATTCACACTCGCAATGACGATTCGGCGCAGATTCGCCTACAAAAGCATCATAATTTAGTTTCACGCGGATTTTTGCTAAAATTCCACAGCACAAACATAACGGAGTTTCAAAAATGTTGCAATTTAGGGCTATAAATGACGCGAATCCATATTATTTCCAAGAAAATTTCAACGATTTAAACGCGTTTGCAAAGATTTTGGGCGATTATCTTACCAAAACCAACGCCAAACTCTCCGAAAACGCCACCGCCAAAGCCATAAAGTTTAGCGAGACAAATATCGCTAGTAACGAATTAGCGCAGTTTTTTCGCGCGGTAGGCTTTGAAGTGCAAATAGCGCAAAGCACAAACGCCCAAAGTGCCAATAGTGCGATTGATTTGGCACTTTTGCAAAATGGCTCTGTCAAAGTCATCATCGAAGCAAAATTACCCGAATTGCTCACCAAAGCCAAAGCCCAAATGTTTTCTGCGCAAAATCCTAACTGCAAAGCCTTACACGAGGCGATTTTGTATTATTTGCGTGAAGTGGTGGATAAGCAAAATTTCGGCGTTGAATCCATTATCATCACGGATTTTACGCGCTTTTTTATCTTTAACTACAAAGAATTTGAGCGAATCTTTGCCAAAAATGCCAAAATCAAAGACATTTTTGCCAAATTTAAAAACGACACGAGCAATTTTTATGCAAAAATGCAAGGGATTTTGGATTTACTTGATGATGAGATTTGCGCTGTGTGCGTGGATTTGGAGCATTTTGGCAAATTTGGCACAGGCGAATTTGGCGCATTAAAAGCAAAATCCACGCAAAATAAAGTGATAGAAAATCTCTACAAAATCTTTAATAGCGACTTTCTCTTTGGCGAATCTAAGCAAAGCAATCCGCTTAGCCCACGATTTTACAATGAGCTATTGTATATTTTGGGTTTAAGCGAATATAATCGCAGTGGCAAAATCCTAATCGAACCTAGCAAAGAGAGCCTAAAAGGGCAAAATACGCTTTATCATCTTATCACTTCGCAGATTGATTCGCACAATTTGGGTGATTCCAAAGATATAGATTTTGTGATGCAATTTGTCATTTTGTGGCTAAATCGCATTTTGTTTTTAAAGCTAATTGAGGCGAATTTGGTGCGATTCAATAACGATAAAAATTTGGCTTTTTTAAATAAATCTAAGCTAAAGGACTATCAGTCATTATCGCATTTGTTTTTTGAGGTTTTGGCAAAGGAGCATAGTGAGAGAGGCGATTCGCCCCTGTCTTATTTGCCGTATTTGAACTCTAGCCTTTTTGAGATACAGCCTTGCGAGAGTTTATTAGAGATTTCTATGCTAGATAATAATGCGGAGTTTGTTTATTATCCTACTACACAAGTGAAAAAAGATGGCAAAAGGCAAGTGGGGCGCGTGAATCTGCTAAGCTATATTTTTGAATTTTTGGACGCATTTGACTTTGGCAGTGGGGAAAATAGCGATGAAATTACCCTGCAAAAAGAGCTAATAAAGACAAATGTTTTGGGGCTTGTGTTTGAAAAGCTAAATGGCTACAAAGAGGGCAGTTTTTACACGCCAAACTTTATTACAAGCTATATGTGTAGGCTTAGCCTAGAAAAAATCGTGGTGGAAAAATTTAATAACGCAAATCCCAAATGGAATGCTATGAATCTAAGCGATTTGGCGATTTTGATTCGCGATGAGAGAGAGCGCAAAGATGAGTTTAAGGCGATTTTGCGTGGGATTCGCATTTGCGACCCTGCGGTGGGAAGTGGGCATTTTTTGGTTTCTGCGCTGTGTGAAATGGTGCGAATCTATCATTTTTTGCGCCTAAGCGATGAGCTAAACGAATATGAGCTAAAAATCGATGATGATGAAATTATCGTGTATGTGGAAAGCGACAAAGTTTTTGAATACAAAAAGCCCACAAAGCCCAATGATAATAGCCAATCAATCCAAAAATCGCTTTTTCACCTTAAAAAATCCATAATCGAAAATAATCTCTTTGGCGTGGATATTAACCCAAATTCTGTGGAAATATGCAAGTTGCGCCTTTGGATTGAGCTACTAAAAAATAGCTATTATTTGAGAGATTCAAGCGAAGGATTTGACAAAAATCTAAGCGAATCGATTCACCAAATGCAAACTTTGCCAAATATTGATATAAATATTAAGTGCGGAAATAGCCTAATCTCGCGCTTTGGGTTAGATAATTCACTGCCGACTACGCAAAATATCAAAAGGCAAATCGATGAATATAAACATTTGGTTTTTGCCTACAAAAACGCCGACAAAGCCGAAGTGCTAAAAAAGATGAGCAAAAAAGACATAGAATCCCAAATCCACAGCCTAAAAGCGACATTTCGCCTAAGCCTAAAAGACCCAAAAACCAAAAAAGAGTTAGAAAAAGCGATAGAAAATCATATCAAACTTTATGGGCTATTTATGCTTGATGATGAATCTTTGCTATATGGGCTAGATTCGGGCGTTAGCAATACTTTTGCAAGTGCGAATCTAAGCGATGCGGAGCAAGAGAGTGCGGCGATGAGCTTTGCTAAAATCAAACTTTTGCGCCATAAATTAGATACGGCAACAAATGGCGCGGAGTATAAAAACGCATTTGAATGGCGATTTGAATTCCCCGAAGTTTTGAACGAAAACGGCGACTTTATGGGGTTTGATTTGATTATCGGCAATCCGCCGTATATGCAAGTGCCTAAAAATGTCTATTCTATCGAGCATTTTCCTTATAGCGAGGGCAAAGACATAGGCAAACAAAACACCTACAAAGTATTTATTGAGCAAGGCTATAATTTAGCAAAGCCAAATGGTGAGATTTGCCTAATTACTCAAAGTTCGATAATGTGCGATATGAGCGCAAAATATACACGAGAATTATTATTGACAAATGCGCAAATTCATCAATTTGTCGAGTTTCCAAAAAATATACGCATTTTTACAGGAGTTACGCAAGGTGTTTGTATAATACAATTTACAAAATCAAAGCCAAACAAAAACCATATCTTTAAAATTAGCATAGGTAACAATAAAGAATCTAGTAAAAGCCCTATTTTTGAGGAAATTTTGCAATCAAATATTGCTAAATTCTATCCAGCCTTTTTTGAGATTCCGCTTATTAAAAAAGGCGAAATAGCAATAATCAATAAGCTAAAAACAATAAAGAGCACATTAAAAGATTTTATTGTAGATTCGGCGCAAGGTAATATAAATACTATTCATTTGCAAAGGATTCGTAGCGATAAAAAAACGGGCATTTATTTAATGAAAGGTGAAAATATCCAAAAATACGCATTTGTTGATAATTTTATGAATTGTGTAAAAAGTGCCGAGATTTTGAAATTTTTAGAGAGAAACTCTAAATCGCACATTATCGCTATGCAAGGCATTACAGGCACAACAGATAAAAACCGCATTCATTGCACTTTACTTGAAGCAAATGAAGCGAGAAAATTTGTATTTTTAGATTCTACGAAAATGCTTTTTGTAGAACATAAAAATAGTGCAAAATATTTGATTGGGCTTTTAAACTCTAGGCTTTTGGATTGGCTTTTTAGAAAAACAAGCACAAATAATAATATAAACATTTATGAGTTAGAAACGCTACCGATTCCAAAACCAAACGCCAAAAATAAAAAAATTATAGATGATATTGTGAATCTAGTCGATAAGATTCTACAAGCCAAAGCCAAAGATTTAGTCGCAAACACGAGCGACTTGGAATCCCAAATTGATAATTTAACTTATGAATTGTATAATTTAAACCCAAAAGAAATTCAGATAATAAGGGGCTAGAATTATGCAAATATTTTATAGTTATTCACACAAAAATGAAATTTATTTAAAAGAGTTACAGACTCATTTTAGACCTTTGGTTAGTGAATTTCAAGTTAAAGAATTTGTTGATAAGTATATTGATATTGGTGATAAAATATCAGAATCTATCAGCAAAAATCTTTTAGAATCCGATTTAATTATTTTGTTAATAAGTGCAGAATATTTAGCTTCGTCATCTTGCTTGGAAGAAATGAATATAGCTTTAGAACATAACAAAGCCTTTCCTATTATTTTAGATTATTGTGATTGGCAGAACACAAAAGAATTAAAAGCAATAAAAGCTTTACCAAAAGATGGGCGACCAATAAATGCTTATCCCAATAAAAATGAGGCATACCATTTCATAACAAAAGAATTGCGCAAAAAAATAGAAAATACTAGAAATTTAACACAAAAAATTCCAAATAAACAAGAAATAGCATATAAATACAATCAAAAAGACATTTATGAGCGTTTATGTGAATATTTGATTTTACCAAATCAATGGGATTTTGATGAAAAGGGGGCTTTTTGTAAGATTGACCCAAACTTTGAAATTATAGATATAAATGATGATGATTTACAAGACTATTATATAAAAGATGCAAACGAATATGATTGGCTTAATTCAATTCACGCAATCAGTAAAAATTATAAGCAGTGGTTAGACAAATCCCTACCAATACAGCACATTAAAATTTGCTACAATCAACGACAAATTTATTCAACTTTTTTATATAATTTTTTTGGCGAAATTTTAACCATCGCTACACCAAGTCCATATCATTTAGATTACATTGATAACATTGAAGTATATTTGGAAAGTTATATATATTGTGATGGCGACAATAAAAACAATATAAATTCTATGCTCACTTATTTTTATCGTAATAGTCGATATAAAGAAATGTCATTTAGTGAATTTACAAACAAGAGAAATGTTTTAACATATCAAAAACCACATTCTCCCAATTGGATACCTATCATATTTTTTAAAGACCAGCAAGAACATAGCAATTTTATAGAATTTGCCAAACAATCTCTAACAAGATTTGATTACTCAGAAATACTTAAAAATTATAAAGACAAAATTGATACAAGATGGGGAAATCAAGATTCACTTTTGAATTGTTGTATCCATTTTTGGGCTTATGATTTATATTGGGATTTGTTTAAATTGTTTAAATGAGTAATATAGTAATTGTCGCGATTCTTACATAAATTATCATAAAATTTTAGCCACGCTATTGCAAGTGTAGATTCGCGGATTTGTGTTTAGCTCGTCATTGCGAGATTTACCAAATGCCGAATCAAAGCAATCGACTCCATATTGTCATTGCGAGTCCTTGCCGAAAGGCAAGGCGAAGCAATCCATTTTTATTTTTTGTGAATTGCCACGAAAATCCTATGGATTTTCTCGCAATGACAAATCACCACGCCGTCATACTGAGCCTTTGCAAAAGGCGAAGTATCCATTTTGGCGAATCGTGAATCAAGGGCGATTCGCTCACTTTGGACGAATGTGTAGTTTATTGATTCGCTTTTGGGACATTGATTTGTTAATTTTTAGATTCGCGTGATTTGGATACTTCGGGCTAAAGCCCTCAGTATGACGAGGTGGGGCGTGGATTCGCACTTCGTGCGGATTTTGTTTTTTTTGGATACTTCGCTACGCTTAAGTAATGACGAATCTACCACGCCGTCTTTGCGAGTGAGTGAAACGAACGAAGCAATCCACAAATCCAAAAAATATCAATTTTTATGCTATAATCCGCATTTTTTGTTTTCAAAAATGTCATTTTAGGGGTTAAAAATGAGTTTATCTTTGGGCATTGATGTCGGCTCTACGACTGCCAAAGTCGCGTTGCTTGATAATGATGAGATGATTTTCTCTAAGTATCAGCGACATTTTTCAAAGGTGAGAGAGACTAGCATTGAGATTTTGCGTGAGTTGCGGGAGCAAATCGGCGATAGACGCTTTAGCGTGGCTATCAGCGGAAGTGCGGGATTTGGCATATCCAAAATCACAGGGCTAAATTTCGTGCAAGAAGTTTTTGCCACCGCTGAAGCCGTAAAACGGCTAATCCCCGACACAGACGCCGTAATCGAGCTAGGTGGCGAAGATGCGAAAATCATCTTTTTAAGCGGTGGCTTAGAGGAGCGAATGAACGGCTCGTGCGCGGGAGGCACGGGGTCATTTATCGACCAAATGGTTACGCTTTTATCCATTAGCGCGGAGGAATTTGACAAACTCTCACTTGAATGCACCAAAATCTACCCTGTGGCAAGTCGCTGTGGCGTTTTTGCCAAAACCGATGTCCAGCCACTGCTAAATCAAGGGATTCGCAAAGAGGACATTACCGCATCAATCTTTCAAGCCGTAGTCGAGCAGACTATTTCAGGCTTGGCGCAGGGGCGCAAAATCGAGGGTAAGATTTTATTTTTGGGCGGACCGCTTTTTTATTACAAAGGACTACAAAAGCGATTCAAAGAGAGCCTAAAGCTAAGCGATGAAAATGCTGTGTTTCCAGAGTTTGCGCCTTTTGCGGTGGCTATCGGCGTGGCATTTTGTGCCACGAATCTTGCAAACAACATAGATTTCTCTTGCGATGAGCTAATCGAATTGCTTGAATCTGCCAAAAACGCCAAAAGCAAAAATAAATACTTAGAGCCTTTGTTTGAGAGCCGATTCGAATTAAAATCCTTTCAAAAACGACATAGCCAAAATAGCACCAAAGAGATTGATATTTCGCGCTACAAGGGCGATGCGTATTTGGGGATTGACTGCGGAAGCACGACTACGAAACTTATTCTAATTACGGCAAATGGGGAGATTCTCTATCAATATTATGGTAGCAATATGGGGAATCCCGTAGCTGTGATTTTGCGTGAGCTTGGCAAAATCTATGATTTGGCTGGAGAGCGTGTAAAGATTAAAGGCAGTGGCGTAACGGGCTATGGCGAGGAGCTAATAAAGTCCGCGTTTAAGGTGGATTTGGGCGAAGTGGAAACTATGGCGCACCTAAATGCCGCAAGATTCTTTAATCCGCAAGTGGATTTTATCATAGACATTGGCGGACAAGATATGAAATGCTTTTACATTAAAAATAATTCTATCGATAGCATTATGCTTAATGAAGCGTGTAGTAGCGGGTGTGGGAGCTTTATAGAGACATTTGCGAAATCTATGGGCTATGGCGTGGAGGATTTTGCAAAGTTAGGCTTAGAATCTACGCACCCTGTGGAGTTAGGCTCTCGTTGCACGGTGTTTATGAATAGCTCGGTTAAAGAGGCGCAAAAAGAGGGCGCGGATATTAAAGATATAAGTGCTGGATTATCGATGAGCGTGGTAAAAAACGCGATTTATAAAGTGATTCGCGCTAAAGATGCCGATGATTTGGGGAAAAATATCGTAGTGCAGGGCGGGACATTCCTAAATGACGCTATTTTGCGTAGCTTTGAAAAAGAAATCAATCGCGCCGTTACGCGTCCCAAAATCGCTGGGCTTATGGGCGCATTTGTATGGCACTTTATGCAAGGGATTGCAAGGAATCTACCATTTTATCAAAGATAGAGTTAGAAAACTTCGCACATAGCGCAAGTCCTAGCATTTGCAATATTTGTGGCAATAAATGTCAGCTCACAATCAATCGCTTTACAGGCGCAGACGGCGCGTTAAGTCGCAAACTTATTTCTGGCAATCGTTGCGATAAGCCACTAGGCATTAAGAAAAATATGATTTTTTTGCCGAATCTCTATGAATATAAACTTAATAAAATCAAAAACCTTTCTATCAAAATAAGCCACGATGAGCAAACCACGCGATTCAAAGGCAAAGTGGGCATTCCTTTGGGGCTAAATATGTATGAAAATATTTTCTTTTGGTATGAAATCTTTACGAAATTAGGCTACGAAGTCGTGCTAAGCGATATAACCACGCGCAAAACCTACGCCTTAGGGCAATATAGCATTCCTAGCGATACGGCGTGTTATCCTGCGAAACTTTTGCACGGACATATCGAAAACCTACTAAATAAGGGCATTGAGACGATTTTCTATCCTTGCAATGCTTATAGTTTCGATGATAAAGGGCAATCCACCGCCAATTACAACTGCCCTGTGGTGGCTTTTTATCCCGAGCTTTTAAATGCCAATATCGACAAGCTAAAAAATATAAGATTTTTATTCCCGTATTTTGGGCTTCATCGCAGTGATGATTTTATCAAAAAGGCGTATCCGTTTTTCAAAAAAGAGTTTGGCGCAGATAAAAAGACATTTAAAGACGCGGTGAAAAGCGCGTTTGAAAAGCGTGAGATTCACATAAATGATATTTACGCACAAGGGCGCAAGGCGTTAGAGTTCGCAAAGCAAAACAACCTAAAAAGCATTATCCTAAGCGGACGCCCATATCATATCGACCCTGAAATCAATCACGGCATTGATAAGCTCATAAACTCGCTTGGCGTGGTGGTTTTGAGCGAAGATAGTGTGCGAGATGAAATCGGCAAATTAGATATTCTAAATCAATGGAGCTACCACTCTAGGCTTTATAGTGCGGCGCATTTTGCCACAAAGCACGATAGCGTGGAGCTTATACAGCTTGTTAGCTTTGGGTGCGGGATTGATTCGATTACGAGCGATGAGGTGCGCAAAATCCTAGAAAATGGCGATAAATTCTACACGCAAATTAAGATTGATGAAATCAATAATTTAGGTGCGGTTAAGATTCGTGTGCGTTCGTTGCTTTCAGCCATTGATTTGCGAAATAAAGAGCAGAATTGGGGCGAATCTAGTAAATTTAATAAGCACGATTCGGGCGATTTTGGCGAATCACACGAATCTATCGAATCTAATTCCCACGAAT
This sequence comes from Helicobacteraceae bacterium, assembly GCA_050873665.1. GTDB lineage: Bacteria > Campylobacterota > Campylobacteria > Campylobacterales > Helicobacteraceae > NHYM01. Next base: position 6,207 of record JBNMJF010000005.1, on the reverse strand, counting down.
CCTTTGAAAAAATCACAACGGAGGCAATTTAATAATGACAAAAATTTCTAAAAATTTCACTAATTTTAGCGAGAGAAAATTTGTGGATTCCAAATGCGGTGGCGGGTGCGAATCTTGCGAATCCACCGCAAATCCCATAGATTCGAGCAAAAATCCAAAGGATTCAAATGAATCTTACGCACAATTTACCGCCGATATGAAAGCAACGCACACGATTTTAGTCCCCACAATGCTACCTATTCACTTTCGCTTTATGGTAAATCTTTTGCGTAGTTACGGCTACAAAGCCGAGCTGTTAGAAAATGCGAGTAAGGCGGTAATCGATGAGGGATTGCGCAATGTGCATAATGATACTTGCTATCCTGCCTTGCTTGTGATAGGACAACTCATTGATGCGCTAAAGAGTGGCAAATATGATTTGAATAAAGTCGCGTTGCTTATCACGCAAACAGGCGGTGGCTGTCGCGCGAGTAATTATATTTATTTGTTGCGTAAGGCGTTGAAAAAAAGCGGATTCGCCCATATTCCTGTGGTGTCCATAAATTTCAGTGGATTTGAGGAAAATCAAGCATTTAAAATCACGCTTCCTATGCTTTGGAAGCTCACAAACGCCATACTTATCGGCGATTTGCTAATGTGCCTTTTAAACCAAACCAAATCCTATGAAATCAACAAAGGCGAAAGCGAGGCGTTAGTAGCCAAGTGGATTGATAAAATCTCTAATGAATCCAAAGCCCTTAATAGCTTTTGTGCGCTAAAAAGGGAGGCAAACGCGATTTTAAAAGACTTTGCCAATATCCACCGCACAAACGCGCCAAAAGTCAAAGTCGGCATCGTGGGCGAAATCTATATCAAATATTCTCCGCTAGGCAATAATAATTTGGAGGATTTTCTACTCGCGGAAAATTGCGAAGTGGTGGTGCCGGGATTTTTGGATTTTTGCCTTTATTGCCTAAATGACGCGCTAGTCGAGCATAAGCTATATGGCGGAAGTGCAATCAAAAAGCTTATATTTAAATTTTTGTATCGCCATTTCACGCGCAAACAAAAAACCATCATAAATCTCATCAAAAAGCACGGCATTTTCAACGCTCCCGCGCCATTTTGCCACACTAAAAGCCTTATCAAAGGCTATATCAACGAGGGAATGAATATGGGCGAGGGGTGGCTACTCACCGCTGAAATGTTAGAGCTAATCAATAGTGGCGTGAATAATATCATCTGCACGCAACCCTTTGGCTGTCTGCCCAATCATATCGTGGGGCGCGGAATGATGAAAATATTAAAAGAAAAAAATCCGCAAAGCAATATCGTCTCAATCGACTACGACCCCGGCGCCACACGCGTGAATCAAGAAAACCGCATAAAGCTAATGCTATCCAATGCGAAGGTGTGAAATTTTGTCATTGCGAAGCGATTCGCCTTGCGTTGTAATTGCGATGGCGAATCGTAGATTTGCGTAAAGCAATCCAAGCAAATAAATAATCCCGCACGAAGTGCGAATCCGCGCCCCAATCGTCATACTGAGCATAGCGAAGTATCCAAAATCACGCCCCACTCCGTCATTCTGAGGCGACAAAGTCGCCGAAGAATCCAAATCTAGCGAATTTAAAAAATTAGCAAATCAATGTCCCAAAAGCGAATCAAAATATCCTCGCTTGGTGAATTAGGTTTGTGGTGGTTAGGGAAGACTCTACTTTTTGCGAAAGCAAAAAATAGCAAAAACTTTAGTAAGGATTTATTTTTTAGATTCGCCTAAAGTCTGCGAATCGCAATTGATTTACGATTCGCTAAAATGGATACTTCGCCTAAAGGCTCAGTATGACGGCGTGGTGATTCGTCATTGCGAGGCGTTGCCAAACGCCGAAGCAATCCACGAAAATTATACGAATTTTCTTACAATGACGAGTTAGTGAAAATGCTTTTGAATCGCCTTACAATAGCAATTCAAAGCAATAAAATCTACTAAGATTCGCCAAATAACAAAAACCTAAAATGTATAAACAAATCTTAGATTTGCTGTAATTGCAAATTCTCTAAATTCTGAAGCATTATTGCTATTGTCGTATGAGCTATCATAATTAGCATTTTCTTTAAATCCTAAATACAATCTAGGCTGTCCTAGAATTTCAATAGCACTATTATTATATATTACAAATCTAAAGCCAATATTTCCACCAATTATTAAATCTGTTTCGGTTTTACAATTGCCTATGCAATATTTTTTATCATAATCCGTAATCCCAGCCCCAGTATGTAGTCCCAAAATCATACCAAATTTAAATTGCGTAGTTTTTACCCAATTAAATAATAAATCATAATTTAGTGCTATGTTATGCGAATTAAAATCATTGTTTTTGTAAAATATTGCATTGTAATCCACATAAAGTCGCATTCCAAATCCTCGTGTAAAAAACCACTTATATCCTGTCAATATATCAAGTCCAAACCCCAAAGGATAACCATCATACGCCTTGCTGTTAGTGGCAACACTATCTATATCTCGCCCAATTGTAAAACCTGAAGTCATACCAGCACCTACAATGAAACCGCTTGGTTCAATTCCTTGCTTTTTAAATTGTTTTTTATTTTGCACTTTAATATTGCTATTATATTCCGCTAATTCCTTGCTCATTTTTGCATTATTGTCTATATAATCATAAGGTAAATCATTTTTTGCCCCATATAGCACAAATGGCAATATAGCAATCGCCACAATCAAAAATTTAAATCGTTTCATTTTCTCCTCCTTATTCTTTATAGGCGCGTTTGTCGCCTTTTTTTACAAGTTTATTAAACCATTCATCTTGGTATTCTCTGTGTTCAGGTTTGTATATTTCTTTATATTCTTTCAAGCAAGTATCCTTATCTCTAAAGTTAAATTGAAATTGCCCAATCCAAAAGCCCCATTTCATCTCTATGTCCGAGCAATAAATGTGCTGATTTCGTGGTGTAAATAAAACTGCTTTATTCTTTTTGTTTTCCTGTCCCACATAAGTTAATGCCACAGGTTGCCCAGCTTTGATATTTACAATACAGCTTGAATCGCTCTCTATTTTACACAACGCCCTATCTATATCTTTTTTGACATATTTATATTTGCCATCTTCAAGTAATGGATTGTATTTTATCAACACAGAGTAAGATACTAAACCTCCCAAAAAAGAAGATTTTCTATACATTATCAACCTTGCATAGCCATTTTTAGGCGGAGAAAAGAGATTATTTTCTGCACTTGGCGCAATCGCCTTTGAATCTATCTCCTCTGGTGTCATCACTTGAGCACACGCATTAAAAAATATCATAACCGCCACTAACGAAACAAAATAAAAGATTTTCATAAAATCCCCCTTAAAATTAAATTTTTGCTTTTCCCCATAGAGAAATTTTCTATAAAGAATTGCTAAAAAATTATATGCGTTTTATCCTTATAAAATTATTAAAAATTTTCCTATTGGAAAAATTTATAGGGGATTCAAAATGCTAAATCTGCCTGAAATCGTAAGCGAAGCGCAAATCGTGGAGTTTTTTGAGACTATATCCTATAATGTCAAGCGTCTGCGGAGGGAGCGGGGCTTAAGTCAGCTCGAAGTCGCGCTGTCTATCGGGCAAAAGGCGGTGGGATTTTATGCGAGTATCGAAAACTATCGGCACGGCAAACATTTCAACCTGCTCCACCTTTTCAAGCTGTCCGTGCTGTTTGAAGTGGAGATGAGCGAGTTTTTCAAACCTGCACCGAGCGATTTGAATGTGGGCGGTTTGGATTTAAGTGATTTTGGCGTGGGCGAATGTGGCGAATCTAGCGCAAATGATTTGCGCGAATCTAATGTGGGCGGTTTGGATTCGAGCGAATCTAGCGAATCTAATGCGCGAGATTCGCGCCAAAATAATGTCGATTCAAGCCCAAACAACGCCGATTCGCCCACAAAGCACGATAAATCAAATGCGGATTCATAAAATCTGCGCATCGCCACAAATCCAGCGAATCACCACAAATCAAGCGAATCGCCACGAATCTATCGCATTTTTAGCCAAATCCAAATAAGCGCAAATCTTAAAAAATATCTATTTGCTCTCTAACTTTTCTATGCCTTTTTCGATGGCATTGGCGGTTTCATCTGCGCCTTTTTCTATACCTTTTTCAATGGCGTTTTTGCCCTTTTTTATGCCACCTTCAATCGCGCTTTTGCCTTTCGCTGTGCCGTCTTTGATGGCTTTTGCGCCTTTTTCTATGCCTTTTTCAGTCGCACTTTTTGCTTTTGTCGCACCTTTGCTAAGGGCTTTTTTGCCCTTTTCTAGTCTATCTGCACCTTTTTTGATGATTTCATCGCCCTTAGTTTCTAAGCTGTCTGCGCCCTCTTTGATGACGCTTCGTGAGCTTGTGGCTTTGGTTTGCAAGGCTTCTTGAATATCTTTTTTATAGTTTGCTTTTTCATCGTCATTCATAGCGATTACAATTTGTTTTTCTTTCATATTGAGCTTATTTCTAAGCGCATTGACTTCATTTTCGTCCATTTTATTCACGCGATTTTCAATCTCGCTAATGTAGCCCGAAATATCCTCAACGCCACCAGCTAGATTCACCAGTTCATCGTTGCTATGCTGACTAAAATCTGTCGCAAATAGCACACTACCCGCGACAAACGACACTACCATACTGCTAAAAACTTTCATATTTTTGTCCTTTCTTTTTTTTAAAATTGTGGCGGAATCCTATCGCAGATTTATCAAAAAAATGTGAATTTTTGTATAATTGCGGACAATAATCTATTTAAAGGAATCTTATGAGCAAAAATGCGACAAAACCACAAATCAAAATGCGCGTGGTGAATTGGTGGGTTGGCGATACGGAGGAAAATTTTTACGAAAATCATTTTGTGAAAGTTCTTAGCCAAAAATACGAAGTGATATACGCGCAAAAGCCTGATTTTTTGCTTTTTAGCCAAATTGATAATTATACGATGAAAACGCACTTTTTTGATTATGATTGCGTGAAAATCTTTTTCACGGGCGAAAATGTGAGGACGGATTTTAATGTCGCTGATTACGGCATAGATTTTGATTATATGGATTTTGGCGATAGGCATTTGCATTTGCCTTTGTTTGCGTTAGGGGATTTTAATGAAAAACGAGCTCTCAATAAAAGAGAGAAATTTTGCGCTTATTTGGTAACAAATGGTGGCAATAGGGGCAATCCATTGCTAAGAGAGCGATTTTTTGACAAATTAAGCGAGTATAAACAAGTCGATTCGGGTGGCAAACATAGAAATAATATAGGATATTTTGTCCAAGATAAGCAAAAATGGCTACAAGATTATAAATTTAATCTTTGCTTTGAAAACTCAAGCTACCCCGGATATTTGACAGAAAAACTTATAGACGCCTACAATGCGGGGTGTGTCCCCATTTATTGGGGCGATACAAGTTTGCGAATCGGCGTTGAATCTACTAAAAATCCTATGGGGGGGGGGAATCGCTACAATCCCAATGATTTAGATTCGATTGATATGCGAATCCCTTGCATTTCTCCGCATTTGCTTGAATATAAAATCAATCCAAAGGCATTTATCAACGCGCATAATTTTCCTAATTTAGATGCGCTAGTAGAGGAAATCAAACGCATTGATAATGATGAAAACGCCTATAATGCGATGCGAAATGAGCCTTTATTTTTGGATAATTTTAATCCAAAGGCATTTTATGAAAAGAAAATTTTAGAATTTTTTGATAATATTTTTAGTCAAGGTGCAGAATTAGCATTTAGGCGAGGCAAAGGGCGACATTTAAACGCTCACAATGCTCGTATAAAGCTCACTCATCTTACGCGAGATGCGCTAAATATCGCCAAATTTATTAGCAACGCCCAAATCAAAATCAAAAGATTGCTAAAGATTCACAAAAAGTAGATTTTTATTGTTTTGTTAGCCTTTTTTGGTGTAGAATCTAATATTTCGCAAGTAAAGGGTAAATTAGCAAATGAATAGCGTTATGAATCCACATTCGCGGATTTTTGTGGCTGGGCATAATGGCTTAGTCGGCAGTGCGATTAAGCAAACACTTGAAAGCAGTGGCTACAAAAATATCATCATAGCAAGCCGTAGCGCACTTGATTTGCGCGATTTTGGCGCGGTGGAGGCGTTTTTCGAAGCGCAAAAGATTGAAATCGTATTTCTTTGCGCCGCAAGAGTGGGCGGAATCCTTGCAAAT
>JBNMJF010000004.1:0-19840 GCA_050873665.1 Helicobacteraceae bacterium | reverse complement strand
TCCTAGTGCCATTCAAGTGCTGCTTGACTTACAAGAGGGCAAAACGCAAAATATTCTAATCGCAAATATTCTGGTGGTGTATAAGGAAATCACGGATTCTACGATAAATTTCATCGCGCCAATCGTTTTTAACTTTGATAATGGCACAATGGCGCAGGTGGTGCTTGATGCGCTAAAATATCCGCAGTATAGCATTGCTGAGCCGATTTCGACATTTTTAAAGAGCAATGAATCTAAGGGCGAATCGCACAATTTAGGCGAATCCAAAGGCGCAAAATAGTGCAAAAAATCACAATTATCGGCTATGGCAAAATGGCAAAAGCCATCGCAGTAGGACTAAATGGCAAATTTGAGTTAGAAATCATCGGGCGAAATATTGCCAAAATGCAAAGCTTTGTGAGCGAAAACGCGCTAAAAAATGCGAGTGTGGTTTGCGCGGATTTATGCGAATCTAGCGCGGAGGATTCGGCGATTGATTTACAAGGCAAACGCGTGATTTTGGCAATCAAACCCTACGCACTTGATTCATTCCGCTACAGGGGCAAGGCAAAGGCGATTTATAGCATAATGGCTGGGATTAGCATAGAGCGACTGAAAAAATGCGCAAATGCGGAGCATTTTATCCGTGTAATGCCCAATGTCGCATCGCTTGTGGGAAAAGGTGTGAGCGTGATTTTTGCGGAATCTAATTCGTCATTGCGAGATTCGGCGATTCGGGCGGAATGCGAATCCATTTTCGCCCCGCTTGGAAGTTGCATTTTTGTAGAAAAAGAGAGCTATATCAACCCAGCAGGGGCGATTTCAGGCAGTGGCACGGCGTATTTGGGCTTGGTGGCAGAAGCGATGATTGACGCTGGAGTGCGAGAAGGACTTAGCCTAGAAGTTAGCAAAGAGCTAGTGCGCGGACTTTTTAGCGGATTTAGCGCACTTTTTGCGCACACAGAGGCACATACGATTCGCACAGACACTACAAGCCCAGCTGGGACGACTATCGAGGCATTAGCGATTTTGGAAAATAGAGGTGTGCGAAGCGCGTTTATGGACGCGATTCACGCCGCAAACAACAAGGCAAAAATATTTCGTGAGCGATTATTTAGGTGATTTAGCCCCCACAAACCACGCAGATTCAAGCGATTCAAACCCCACGATTCCCGCCATTATCGGCACAACGGCAAGTGGCAAAAGCGCGTTAGCCCTGCGTTTAGCGCGAAAATTTGGGCTTTGCATTTTCTCACTTGATTCGCTAAGCGTTTATAAAGGCGTAGATATTGCCTCCGCAAAGCCAAGTGTAGCAGATTTGCGCGAGATTTGCCATTATGGGATTGACTTGTTAGCCCCAAGCGAAAAATGCAGTGTGGGGGTATTTTTACAACTTTTGTGCGAGATTCCAAAAAATGAAATTCCAAAATTGCTGATTGTGGGAGGCAGTAGCTTTTATCTAAAAAGCATAATTGAGGGGCTTTCACTTGCACCAAAATCAAGCGAGTTTGTGGAGGATTATATCGCCAAAATAGTGCAAAATAAGGCACAGGCGCATAAACTTTTGCGTCAAATCGATAGCGATTTTGCCACCAAAATTAGCCCAAGTGATAGCTTTCGCATTGCCAAAGGTTTGCAGATTTATTTTTTGACGCACAAACGACCAAGCGCATTTTTCGCGCAAAATCCACGCCAAAAACTGCCCTTTAACATAAAGATTTTTGAGCTAATCAAACCGCGCGAAATTTTGCGAAATGACATAAAAATACGCACAGAGCGAATGTTTGAGCGTGGGCTAATCGATGAAGTGCGAATCCTGCGCCAAAATTTTAGTCAATCGCAAGTCTTTAAAGCAATCGGCGTAAAAGAAATCATTGCATTTTTGGAGGGCAAAATCTCGCTTGAAGGCGCAAAAGAGGCGATTATCAAAAACACTCTTTCCCTAGCAAAAAGACAGCGGACATTTAATCGCACACAATTTGGTGAAATCCCGCATTTAGAGGCAGATTCGCTTGAATCTGCGCTCACAAAATATTACGAATCTTTGCCCTAAATTTAGCGCGATTCGCCTAAAACATAAACGCATAGCGCGTTACAACGCCATAAATTTGCCTATTTTGAATTTTCATCGTAAATTTCACGCCACCATTTTCGATGCTCTCATTTAGCAAAATTGTTGGCAAAAACGGCACTCTCGCGCCAATCTCTATGCTATGTCGCCTAGCGAAATTCACGCGCAGTCCCGCATTCACCGCGACATCAAGCGACAAATCCCTAACCTTAAAGCCCAGTCCGCTGTCCCTAATATCGCGCTTTAACTGCGTAATATCCTTGCTTATCCACCAATTACCGCCCACTCCAGCACCCACGAAAAAGCCAAAATCCGCCTTTTGCGTGGATACAAAATTCACCAAAAAGTCCAAATTCGCGCCGAAATTCAGCAAAACCGCCTCTTCGCGCTCACCATCAAACTCAAACTCAGGCGTGAAAATATCGTATCCTGCGTAGATTCGCATTCCTACATAAGGATTGAAAAAATATTTGTAGCCCACGAAAACCCCCGCACTAAAGCTGTCCGCCTTAATCGTAGTCGTGCCTGTGGCTATGGGAGTGCCGTTTATGTCAAAACCGCCGATGGATTCTTGCTTGAATCCAGCGTAGCCGAAGTTTGCGCCCAAAAATACGCCACTTTCCTCTGCGAATGCGAATGTGCCTAAAAACGCCACAATTAGCGCAACGGCGCGGATTTTGCTAAAATACGCGCTCATTTTGCAAATAGGGGGGGGGGAATTCGAGTGATTGAAATTTGCGCGATTCGCGCTGTGTGAGATTTAAAATTGCCTTCATCGTTTGTCCTTTGAAATTGAATTTTAAAAATGCGAGTGGAATTGTAGCAAAAAATCGCGTGGTTGTAGCGGAATATTTGTGGATTGCTTTGGGCTGTCGCCCTCGCAATGACAGCGCGTAGATTCGCCGACATTTTCTGTTATTGCTTTGGCGAATCAAAGATTTGCGCAAAGCAATCCACTCTCAATTCTAAAATTTTGCTTAAATTAAGCTTTTTATAAGGTTACTTTACTACAATTTCGCTTTTTTATTTCACATTTTAAAGGTTTTTATTATGACGACAATGGCAAAGAGTAGCAATGTCAAGCGCGAGTGGATTGTGCTTGATGCTAAAGATGAGGTTTTTGGGCGGCTCATTACGAAGGTGGCGACATATCTGCGCGGTAAGCACAAGCCTACTTACACGCCACACATTGATTGTGGGGATTTTGTGGTGATTATCAACGCTGGGGCGGTGAAATTTAGCGGATTGAAGCTCGAATCTAAAGAGTATTTCACGCACAGCGGGTATTTTGGTAGCACAAAGTCCAAAACTCTCGCAGAGATGCTAGAAAAGCACCCTGAAAAGCTATTTTATCTCGCGGTGCGCGGAATGTTGCCAAAGACAAAGTTAGGTAGAGCGATGATAAAAAAGCTAAAAGTATATAGTGGCGCGGAACACCCGCATACAGCGCAAGTTTCAGCGAAATCAAAATAAAGGAAAGTGAAAAATGTCAAAGATTTATGCGACAGGTAAGAGAAAAAGTGCGATAGCAAAAGTTTGGATTAAGAGTGGCAAAGGCAGACTTGGCGTGAATGGCAAGAGCCTAGATGAGTGGCTGGGCGGACACGAGGCGATAAAGATGAAGGTTATGCAACCGCTCGTGCTGACAAAGCAAGAAAAGAGCGTAGATGTCATCGCCGTTACATTTGGTGGCGGATATAACGCACAGGCGGAAGCTCTGCGACACGGCATTTCAAAGGCTTTGAATCTATATGATACGAGTTTTAGGGCGATTTTGAAGCCAAATGGGCTTTTGACACGTGATTCACGCGTTGTCGAGCGTAAAAAATACGGCAAACGCAAAGCGCGAAGAAGTCCGCAATTCTCAAAACGCTAGTTTTATATTTTGCCATAAATGCCCACTTTGTGGGCTTTTATGGCATCTTTTATTACACTTGCAAAAAATCAGCTTAAAAATCTTGCGTGAGATTCGCGCTTTAAAAGATTCGCACACGAATCACAAATCCCTAAACCCAATCCAAATAAATATTTGTGATATTTTTAGCCTTTATTTGCGCCTTTAGCGCGTCAATCTTTGCCTTTGGATTATCAAAGATTCGCTCGTGCGTTTCCACCATAATATACTCGACATTTTTATACAAATCCTGCGCGATAAACGCCTCCAGCACTTCAAATTCCGCGCCCTCAATGTCTAACTTTATAAAGTGGATTTTCCCGTGCTTTGCCACTAGCTCCCGTAAATAAGCGCAAAAATCAATCATAACCACTTCATAGCCCTTATTTTGCAAATCCGCGTAATCCTCCGCGCTAAATTCCACCACACTCGCGCCCTGACTTACGACATCATCAAGGACGCCGTAGAAAATCGCCTTTTTATTTTCCGCTGCGATGGCAGATTCGCGTAAAATAAAGCGCGGATTATCTTTGTAGAGATTGCGCAAAAACGCGCATAGATAGACATTTGGCTCAAAAGCGTAGCAGATTCCGCCACTTGCGAGTGCCACATCGGCAAATACGCCGTTATGGCAACCACCATCGATGAAAATTAGCTCTTCGCCCCTTTGTGAGCGCAAGTAAAAGTCATAAAAAATTCTGTGATATTTTTGTGCGACATAAGCGCGGTTGAGTAGGAATTGGAAGTAGTAGAAACTTTTGCGGTTTAGATTCGCGTTAGCAAGGGCGTTTCCCCCCCCCCCATAGATATGTCGTAAATAATATCAATGTCGTGCTTTGCAAATGCTTGATTAAATTTAGCCTCCACGAATTCCGCAAATTTCGCACTATTCACATACTGAAAAAGTTTTATTTTGCCTAAATAAAACTCTCTAACGCCATTACTTTTTCTAACTTTTTTAAACATAATTGCTCCTTTGTGATTGAAAATTAAAAATGCGATTATATTTGCATTTTGCTTAAACTTTTGGATTGCTTCGGCGATTCGATAGAATCGCCTCGCAATGACGAGAGAGTAGAGAGACTCTACTTTTGGCAAAAGCCAAAAGTAGCAAAAACTTTTATAATGATTTTTTATTTGATTTATTTGCTAGTTTCATGCAAAGCACGAACACAATCGAAGTAATGGCGAAATTTATTAAGATTCAAGCGACTTACTCGCGAAAGTAGCTTTAGGCGATTTTGTGGGTTTTCGAGTGCGAAACTGCGAAATAAGACTTGGAGTCTATTGAGCAGTTGAGTGCGATGAATCCCGCAAAATCGTCAAAGATACAACGCGTTTCTTTTAAAATTGTATCCCCACTTCTAACCCATACTGCCTTAAATTTCGTATCGGCGTTCCGTATTGAAAGTAACCTTGCGCGAAAATATCCACCACATCGGCGATTTTGTAGGCAAGTCCCAAATACACCTTTCCGCCGAAAAGAAAATGCCCTTTTAGCTTATTTTCGCTGTTGTTGCTATCCACAAACATCATCTTTGTGAGTATGCCGTAGCGCATTTTGAAATTCGCCATAAAACTACCCCAATCACTCATCGAATCCTCGCCCCAAAAGCCCACAGGAATGTATAAAAAGTGCATATTTCTGCGCGGACGCGAATCGCTGTAGCTCTGCACGACATTTTGATAGCCAAGCCCGATATACGCGCTTCCTAGCACCATTCCCATACTCTCAAACTGCGAATCCATTCGCATACCGAGCCGATATTCGACTTCATAGCCCCGATATTTGGCATCAATGTCGTGGCTTTTGGTATTTTGTGAGAATGTGCCACGCGCCACAATCTCGTGCATTGCACTATCCGTAGGGAAAATCGCGCGTAATTGCGCCTCGTGGATAAAGCCTTTTTGCGGGAAATTCATCTCGCCAAAGCCATAGAGTGCCTCCAAATACACGACTTTATCGACTTTGACTACTTTGGGGGCTGCATTTGCGAAAATCACGCAGAGCGCGGGGAGCAAAAGGGCTAAAATCATTTTTTTCATCACAAAAACCTTATAAAATTGTTTAATTTAAAGGCTAATTCTACCATAAAATATTATAATCCGCGTTTTATTTTTGTGCGTTTTTATGGGGGCAAAATGGCGGATTTTAAAAGCGTGGAATCGCGCTTAAATGCGAGTGATACGGCACTAAAAGATTTGCTTGATAAGCATTATGAATTGCGAAATACGGAGTTTGAGCTGAGTTTGGATAAGCCAGACCCGCTTTTTGCGGTGAGAGAAAATTTGGCGCAAAAAAATATCGATGAAATCGCCGTAGTTTGCGCACTTTTGGCGTATGGCAATGCTGGGCAGATTTTAAAGACTTTGCGAAAATTGGACTTTAGCATTTTGGGCGATAAGAGCGCGATTAAACGCGCGGATTTCCCGCTGTATCGCTTCCAAACTAGCGATGATATAAAAAATCTTTTTTTAGCATTAAGCGAAATTATCGCAAATGGTGGCATAAAGCGCGTATTTGTCGAATCTTATAAAGCGCAAAAAGAGCGAAATTTAGGCGAATCTAGTGGCAAATCGTGCGAATCTAAGCGTGATTCGCATAAATCTTTGCGTGATTCGAGCGAATCTAAGCGCGAATCCGATTTGGCGAATCTCAAATGCGAATCGCCCACGATTTGTGGCATAAATGCGATGATTGACGCGCTTTTTAGCGCGTTACAAAAAAATGGCATTAGTAATCCCACGCAAGGGCTTAGATTTTTAATCGGGCAAAAAGCCACAAATCCCCGCACTTCATCGCCACTAAAGCGGTGGAATCTCTTTTTGCGCTGGGTTGTGAGAAAAGATAATATTGACTTGGGGCTGTGGAGCGATTCGACGCAAGATTCGCAATATTTTGTAGATAAAGCCGACTTAATTTTGCCCCTTGATACGCACACTTTTCGCCTATCAAAAAAGCTAAATCTATTGCAGGGCAAAACCTACAATCTCCACTCCGCTATGGAAATCACAAAAAATCTATCGCGTTTTTGCGCCTCCGACCCCGTGAAATACGACTTTGCAATCTATCGCTTGGGGCAGGAGCGACTATTGTAAAAACGGCTATTATAAGCCAAAAAATAATATAATGCGATTTTTTAAAACAATCACAAGGTTGCAAAATGGCAAAAACGATTAGCTACAAGGATTCAGGCGTCAATATCGATGAGGGCAACGCGCTGGTGGGCGGTATCAAGGCATTAGCACAAAGCACATTTAATAAATGCGTAGTGGGGGGAATCGGCTCATTTGCGGGAGCTTACGCACTGCCAAAAGACTTGCTATCCACGCTCAAAAATCCCGTGATTTTAGGCGCGACTGACGGCGTAGGCACAAAGCTAAAAATCGCCATAGAGACGGGACGGCTAGATACAATCGGCATTGATTTAGTCGCAATGTGCGTAAATGACTTGATTTGCAACTTCGCCACACCGCTATTTTTCCTAGACTACTACGCCACAGGACATTTGGATAAAGAAGCGAGTTTGCGCGTGATAGAGGGCATCGTAGAGGGTTGCAAAGAGGCAAACTGCGCACTTATCGGCGGAGAGAGCGCGGAAATGCCTAGTATGTATAAAAAAGGCGACTTTGATTTGGCAGGATTCGCCGTAGGAATCGCCGATAAAATCGATATAGAATCGCCCCATACGCTTAAAAAAGGCGATATTTTAATCGCATTGCCATCAAGCGGAATCCACTCAAATGGCTACTCGCTCGTGCGAAAAGTGCTATTTAGTGAGCTAAAAATGGGATTTGATGATGAGATTTGCGGGGAGCGTTTGGCAGATATTTTGCTAAAGCCTACAAAAATCTATGTGCGTGATTTTATCGCACTGAAAGGTAAAATAAAGGCTTTGGCGCATATCACAGGTGGCGGGATTGTGGAAAATCTGCCACGCGTTTTTGGCAAAAATATCGGTGCTAGAATTGAAAAAAGCGCGATTAAAACGCAAGAGATTTTTAAGATTATCGCGCGGTGCGTGAGTGAAGGCGAAATGTGGCGGACATTTAATATGGGCGTGGGAATGATTTTAGTCGTGGATAGCGCAAATGTGGAGGCTGTGCTGAAAAATACGGACGGGTATGTAATCGGCGAAATCGTGCAAGGTGAGGGGGTTAAACTTTGCTAAGAGATTTAGCGTTTTTTTTCAATTTGTTCTGGGGTATGCGATTTCGCAGATTTGCGTTGTGAATCTAAAGATAAAAAAATCGTCATTGCGAGAAAATGAGCGTAGCGAATTTTCGTGGCAATCTATAAAACATAAAAAATAGATTGCTTCGCCTTGCTACGCAAGGACTCGCAATGACGGGGTAGGAGTCGATTACTTCGATTCAAACATTCGCGAAATCTTGCAATGACAAAGTAGGGCTGATTGTTTCGTTCGTTTCACTCACTCGCAATGACAAAATAGGGCGAATCTATAAATCAAAAATCAATCCACAGATTCAACCGCATTTAAAAACTAAACGCATATCGCACTAGGACGCTGTATTCTTGCCCTAAAGTGTATTCAGAGTCATCTTGCACATCTATTGGGACAGGCAAAAATGGCACTTTTGCCACTACCTCTATGCCGTGATATTTGGCGATATTTGTGCGTAAGCCCACATTTAGCCACACATCAAAGCCAGTGGTTGTCGGCGCATTGTAGCCCATTGTTTTATATTCATCTTTTAAATCCTTAGTCCATTTGCCCGTTAGCGTATTTGCACCAAGCCCTATACCTACGAATCCACCGAAATCCGCGATTTCCGTAGCCACAAAGTTATACAGCAAATCCACATTTACGCCGTAATTTAGTATAATAAGCTTATCTACTTCCGTATCTCCTTTAGCCTTGCTCATATTATGATAAATGTCTAAATTCGCGTAATACCGAAGCCCGACATATTCATTAAAGAATTGCTTATAGCCGACTACAAATCCATAGCTTAAGCCATTGCGAGTATATTTTTCATTCATATCCAAATCATAATATGCAATTTTAGAAGCTATTCCACCATAGCCTACGCCAAGCCCTACGAATCCACGGCTTTCCTCAGCCAATGCGATATTTACGCCACCAAGTAAAAATGCTAAAGATAATGCTATTTTAGGAAGTTTGTGAGAGTTTATGAAGTGCGAATCTGCCTTTAATCTATTCTGCCCCCCCCCCTATGTGTTGTCGCATATTTTGCTCCTTATCGTTAAAATTTATGGATTCGCATAAGCGCGAATCTGCAAGGCGAAATTGTAGCATAAAATTTGTGGGATTTTATTTTTATTTGTTTGGATTGCCACGAATCGCTACGCGATTCTCGCAATGACGAATCCCCCACTTGTATTTGATAAATTTAAACATTAAATTCGATAAAATTATGATTCGTAAAATTGAAAAACAATCGAAGTAATGGCGGTGTGGCTTTTGTATTTGTAGAAAATTTCGGGCGTGAGACTAGACTAGAGTCTGCGAACGCTCGAAATTTTCTACAAGTGCGAAATTGCATACCCCAGAACAAATTGAAAAATGGAGGACATAAAATGCCAAAACTAGGCGTAAATATCGACCACATTGCGACATTGCGCGAGGCGCGGAAAATCAACGAACCAGACCCACTACAAGCGATTTTTATCGCCCAAAACGCAGGGGCGAATCAAATCACAATCCACCTGCGCGAGGACAGACGGCATATCAACGACTTTGATGTGAGGCGCATTATCGAATCCGCGCCCCTGCCCATAAATGTCGAATCTAGCACAAATAGCGCGATTATCGACTACCTAATCTCGCTTCGTCCCCAGACAATCACGCTTGTGCCTGAAAATCGCGCCGAAATCACCACAGAGGGCGGATTAAAAATAAGCGAAACGCTGCGCCCAACTATCGCAAAATTGCGCGATTCGGGCATAAAAGTGTCGCTTTTTATCGATTCGCAAATCGCGGACATAGAGGGCGCAAAAGAGCTTGGCGCGGAGGCTGTCGAGCTACACACGGGGCGATTTGCAAATCTTTTTTTGATACTAAATAGCAATCTAAATCGCACTCCAAATAAGCTACAAATCCCTAATGCGCGTGAGGAATACGACATTGCCTTGCAAAATCTACGCAAGGGTGCGGAGTTTGCCAAAAGCATAGGGCTTGAAGTTTTCGCAGGACACGGGCTAAACTATCAAAATGTAGGCGAGATTTTAAGCATAAGCGAGATTACCGAGCTAAATATCGGGCATTCTATCATCGCACGGGCGGTTTTCGTGGGATTGGAAAATGCGATAAAAGAGATGATTGCGCTAATAAAACGCGCAAAAAGCCACGAATCTAGCGCGATTCGCAAAGCATAATCAAAGGAAAAAAAATGTGAAAAAAGTTGCCATAAGCATAGGCGATATAAACGGCATAGGGTTTGAAATCGCGCTATCCGCGCATAAAGCCATTAGCAAAATCATCAAACCTATCTATTTTGTGGATTTTAGCGTGGTGGAATGTGCGTCAAAAATCCTAAAATGCGAGATTCCAAAGGATTTTGAGATTTATGAAATCGCGCCTTTTTGTTCTACGAACTTACGCGAATCGATTGCAAATAACACGCTCATTTGCCCATCACGCGCGACAAAAGAGAGTGGCGAATATAGCTTTGTGAGTTTTAAACGCGCCGCTATGTGCGTGGAAAAAGGCGAAATGAACGCGCTTTTGACGCTACCTATCAATAAATTTGCGTGGAAAATGGCGGGGATTGATTATGTGGGGCATACGGAGTTTTTACGCGCCTATTTTGCGGGGGGAAGTGCGGATTTTGGCGTGAATTCAAGTGCGAATCGTGGCGCGAAAAAAAGTATAGATTCAAGCGATTTTAGCGCAGATTCGGGCAATGATTCAAGCAAAAACGCCATTATGATGCTTGGTTGTGCGGAAATGTTTGTCGCGCTTTTTACCGACCATATCCCGCTAAATGCTGTTCCCACGCGCATAGAGTTTAATGCGTTGCGTGAGTTTTTGCTGTCATTTCACGCGCATTTTAGCTTTGAATCCGCGCTCGTGCTTGGGCTAAACCCACACGCGGGAGATGGCGGGGTTTTGGGGAGCGAGGATAAAATCATACAAGATGCGCTTGATTCGGCAAATAAGACGCTGGGTGCGGAAGTTTATAAAGGTGTGGTTGCGCCCGATTCGGCGTTTCGCGCCCAAAATCGCGCGAAATTCAAAGTCTTTGTCGCAATGTATCACGACCAAGGGTTAGCTGTGCTAAAGGCGTTGTATGCGGATAAAAGCATCAATGTAACGCTAGGAATCCCAATCCTGCGCGTTTCGGTAGAGCACGGCACGGGGTTTGATATAGCCTACAAGGGCGTAGCGATGGTAGAAAGTTACAAAGAAGCGGTTAAATTTATAGCAAGTCGCTAGTTTTGGCAATTTGTTCTGGGGTATGCGATTCGCTTTGCAAATCGGTTACAAATCAAGCGTGAATCTAATTTTTTCGTCATTGCGAGGTGAATCGTAGATTCGCCGAAGCAATCCAAAGAAAAATAAAATCCGCACGAAGTGCGAATCTTTATTTAAAGTTTTTGCTACTTTTTGCTTTCGCAAAAAGTAGAGTCCTCCCTAACCACCACAAACCTAATCCACCAAGTAAGGTTATTTTGATTCACTTTTGAGACATTGATTCGATATTTTTTTAGATTCGCTAGATTTGGATTCTTCGGCGACTTTGTCGCCTCAGAATGACGAGTGATGGCGCAGATTCGCGCTTGATTCGTAGTCGATTCGCTTTAGTGCAATCGCAATTCGCAGAATTTGCGAGAGTGATAGCTCGAAGCAACCATCGAAGTAATTGCGGAATTTATGTAATTCAAGCGACAAGCGCGGAAGTAGCTTTAGGCAAGTTCGTGGGTTTTTTGCTTCGCAACCCGCTGGGTCAAGTGCGCAACTGCGAAATAAGACTAAAGCGTCTATTGAGCAGTTGAGTGCGCTTAAATCCCGCGAAAACAAGGCGAAGCCGAAGTTTCTTTAGTAAATTGCCAAAGATACAATCACGCAACTAGCGTTTTAAGTTAATCGCTTCTTTTATCAAATCATCGCCTGTCGTAAATGCTTTTGCATTCATCGAATATCCGCGCTGATATACGATTAAATCCGTCATCGCGTCCGCTGGATTGACATTGCTAGTCTCCAAATATTTATGCAAAATCTGCCCAAATCTTAGTGCGCCCTTTTCGTCCCACCCAATTAGTGGCGCACCACTCGCAGGTAACGCCTCCTCGCCGTCTTTTAGATAGCTAGACATTTCAAAGAGATTGCCACCGACTTTTTGCAATCCCTTATCATTGACAAACGCCACAACGCCCACGCGCCCCATTTTTTCGGTAATGCCATTGCTAAAAGATAGATTGATAATCCCATCATTATCAATGCCGATATGCGCGAGTTCGCCCTTTTGTGTGCCGTCTTTATCCAAATCCAAAACGCCAGAATCCACATAACTCGCATTGCCACTTGCCTTTTTAGGGCTACCTGAAATCGTGTAGCTTACCACTTTGTCATCATAAATCAGCTCGATAGGCTCACTCACCACCTTGCCGTCTTTGTCAAATGTGATATTATGTGCGACTTCCTCGCTTAAAAGCACTTTGCCTGTTTTATCATAAATGCCACTTGTTACGCTCCACACCTGCGAATCTGGCGCATTTTGGCTTAAAATATATTGCGAGATAATCACTAGCTTATCGCCACTATCATTGAAAATATCTGTCGTGGTTTTGTAGTTTGCCACTGCGATTTTATCGCTTAAAAAAGTGTCATTATTTACTAGCTTCCAATTCGCCCTATCATTATCTGGCATTTTTGTCGAATCGGCAGTCGAATCATCGCTAATCTTTTGATAAATGTGATTATTGTAATCCACAAAGCTATTGCGCGGGTAGGATTCGCCATTTTTAAACTCAACTATTTCTAATGCGACATCATCGCCTATCAAATCCCACACTTGCGAATCCTCTGCAGGAATATCATCGCCCTCCGCAACTTTGCGATAGATTTTGCCCTCGTATTCGACTAGCTCATTCATTTTGTTGTATTTTTCGCCGTCAAACTGCGCCACACCATTAGAATCCACCAAAATCCACGAAGTCATATCATCAAGCGGATTACTCGCGCCGTCCGTTTCGATTCGCTGGAAAATCGCACCATTTAGATTCACCAAATCATTGGCTTTATAGGACTTTTTGTCCTCAAATTTGGGGATATTAAAGTTATTTAGCTCTTTGTCGCCCTTTATGCCAAATCGCTCAAAAAGTCGCCCACTCACGCTAATACTCATCGCCTCTGGCTCTTTTGGCATTAGCTCTAAGATGAGATTTTTATCCACATTGCCTTCTGAATCGCGCACAAAGTCAAGCACCAAGCCCGTTTTATCGGCGATTGCTTGTTTTAACTCGCCGATTGTCTTAAAATCGCCGTATTTAAAGTCGTGCGTGATAGTCTCGCCATTTTTGGTGATTTTGATACTGCCCTCGCCATAAACAGGCGCGTTGAAATTCTCTATATTCACCACAAGCGCGTTTATGTCCTCATTTAAAAGCGCGGTTTCATCAACCTTGCCATTTTCTAACTCAAAGATTTTATAGGTGGGAATCTCGCTTGTATTGCTATTTAGATTCACAGCCAATGCCACGCTCGTAGTCTCTGTGGGTCCATAGTGCAAATCTTGCGGAATCTGCAATGGCTTGATTTCGCCTACGGCTAGGTTTTCCTCATCATTTGCGCTATCGCTAATAAAAACGCCATCTTTGATTTTTCCCAAATCCACGCCAAGCATATAATATCCAGCACTATTTACGACATAGCCCTCTGCATCGCGCGAAAATGAGCCGTCCCGCGTGAAATAAACGCCTTTTTGCACATCGCCTTTGAAGTTTGTATTTTCATTATCGCCTACGACAAACCACCCTTTTCCAGCGTAAGCCACGCTAAATTCCTCATCGCTCTCTTTGTATGTGCCATCATTATTTGAAATCGCATTAGAAGCGCGTGTCGAGCCGTAGTTCATATCGCTTTTTACAGGGGAGGTGGGATTTGCCAAATTTAGCGCGGTAGAAAAAAGGCTTTTAAATTCAGGCAGATTCGCGCGGTAGCCTGTGGTATTGATATTTGCGATATTATTCGCCGTTGAATCTAGCCCAAATTGATGCGTTTTAATCCCGCTGTATCCGTTATAAAGTGTCGTATTCATCGCTTTTCCTCCCTTATTTCAAATAAAATTCTAGCGCATCATCTAGTGGCACGATGAGTTCGCCCAAACGCAAATGCGCCTTGCCATTATCAAAAATCACGCTTTGCACTTCGCCTCGCCCGATTCGCGCCAAATTAAAAGTGCCATCGGGTTTGTAATTATACTGCGCGATGATATTATACGCGCCAGTCGGGAGATTCGCCCCGTTATTATCTTTGGAATCAAAGCTAAAAGGCAAATATCCGCTTAAGCCATTGTAATTGCTAATGTCAATCTCGCGCACGATTTCCTTGCCTTCATTCATAATGATTAGCTTTGGAGTGCCTTTGGTGGCGTCAATAGGCTCATCGAAATACAGCTCAAAATCGCTACGCATATTTTCTGCGATATTTAGCCCGTTAATCTTTGTCTCGGCGATTTTGCCAATCATATCAAGCCCGTTTGGAGTGCTATTTTGCGTGGATTCGACACTATCTTTGCTACCAAATGTCGCGCTTAGATTTTCTAATGCGATTTTTATGTCGCCTTGCAAACTTTTTAGCTCTTTGTTTGTCTCTTGCGTGCTTTTCATCGCGTCAGCCATTTCAATCATCGTCTTTTTGACTTGCTCTTGCATTTCTACTTGCGTGAGTTGCGCTGTTTGCGTGATGATTTTATCGGTTTCCATCGGCGAAGTGGGGTCTTGATTTTTAAGTTGCTCTAAAAATAATCGCATAAACGCCGTGTTATCTAGCTTATTTGGGTCTTCTTTGGGCTTTTTCTTTTGCGCTTCGTTATAGCCTGTGATTTCATTAAGATTCAAAGGCTCTCTTTTACTCTCTACTGCTTCCATTTTTATCCTTTCTTTGGCGCGATTTGCGCAAAATTTATGCGTAATTATTGGTTATCATAATCTCAAAAACTTCGTTTTCATCTTGCGAATCTTGCACATTTTTTAAGCCAAAATTATTCCTAAATTTATTTGCGTTGCTTTCATAGCGCCACTTGCCACTATTATCGCTAAAGCCCATTTGTGAGCCGTTGCTAAAGCTCATCGCCACATTGTCATAGCCGATTTGGGACAGCGCAGTGCGTAAATCGCTTTGATTTTGGATAAAGAGATTTAGTGTGTTTTGCGAGGCATTTAGCTGAATCTGAATGTTTTTGCCCTGCGAGATTATGCTAACTTCCACGCTACCCAAATTCGCGGGTTGCAATTCAAGCGTGATTTTGGTAAGCGGTGGCTTGTAGTTTTGGATTTCATTTCGCAGATTATGCGCGAAATGGCGCATAGTCTCCCGCGCGTCAAATAGCTTTGAGCCTAATTGCTCGGTTTTTGGGGCGGATTCGGCATTTGCGATATTATTTTGGGTAGGCTCGGTGTTTTGAATCTGCGCAGATTCGCCTTTGGGAGCTTGGAATTTGGATTCGCCCACTTTAAAACTCGCTGGTTTTAAATCGCTATTTGGCGGAGTGGTGGGCGCGTCATTTTTGGGCGTTTGCTCTAGTGCTTTGGGTTGTTCGGCTTTTGATTGCTCGATTTTTGGTTCTGGCATTTTGGCATTTTCTTGCGCTTTAGATTCGGCTATTTGTGGTTGCTTTGAATCAGGCGTTTTTAAATCCTTTGAATCAAGCGTTTGTGTCCCATTTTGCGATGAATCTTTGCTATTTTGCGCTACATTTTTGCCATTATTTGGCGAATCGCTGTTTTTGTCATTTTTCGCGCTATCATTTTTTATCTCATTTTTTGTCGCAATCGCTTCATTTTTGGGCGATTCGCCTTTATTTGTTTCTAATGATTTTTTTGTCTCATTTGGCGATTCGCTTAAAATCTGCGCCAATGCCGAATCTTGCGCCATTTGGCTTGGTGCTTCTTTTGTGGCGGTTTGATTTGCGCTCATATTTTGCGCTAGATTTTGGGCTAAATTAGGCTCGGTGATTTTTGGCGCAGAAGTGGTAAGTTGATTGGCAAAATAATTCGCACTCAAGGGCGTTTGCGCCATTCTTGTGTATTTCACACTTTGCAGATTTAGCGACAATTCATCAGCCTTTTTGATTAGCTCACTTAGCTTTTTGCCATCGCTTGGCTTTAGTAGTGAGAGCGCGTCAAACGCCTTAAATGCGCCATATTTCAGCGTATTTGCAATGCCTAGCTTAGCGAAACTCTGCGCTTTATTATCACTTGGCTCTTTAGGAATGCTTTGCGCAATCTCGTTTGAATCGCTCAAATCCACCGAATCGCCCGAATCGCCCGAATCTATAGGCTTTTGCGCCGTAGTTTGCGCTTGGCTTGGCGCATTTTGTGGATTTGGCGCGTTATTTTGTGCGCTATTTTGCGTAGGCGTAGCGATTTGTGGCGTATCTTGCAATAACTGCGCGGTGTTTGGCAACTCGCTATCGTTTGTGGTATCTGGCGTTTTATTGCTTTGCTTTGTGGGTTGCGATTCGCCCGAATCTTGCGAATCTGCCGAATCTATCGCATTTTGGGCTTGATTTTTAGTTTGATTCGTGGCTATATTTTGGCTTTGTGGGCGCGAATCACTTGCCATTTTTGGCGAATCTTTTGGCAAATTTGCTAAATCGCTCTTTGTCGCTATGCTTTGCGAATCCGCGTCATTTGTGCTATTTTTTGCCATATTTTGTCCAGCTTTTTCCAAATCACTCACACTTGGAATCGCGCTATTTTTGGGCAAATCCGCGCCACTCTCGGCGGTTTTGATAAACTTTGGAGCATCATCTTTGCTATCTGCAAAGCTAATATTTGTGCCTTTGAGTGAGCGCAAAACCGCGTCCCTATTGGTGAATCGCCCACTTTGCACTTCGGCGGATTCTTTTGGCTGCTTTAGCTCTGGCGTTGCGTTTAGCTTTGTGTGCGTGGCTTTGGGGCGTTGTAAGATTGTATCAAGCGGACTTTGCGGGGCTTTTTCGCTTTTGATTTCTTGGGTTTTGCCTTTTAAGAGATTGCTTAAGATTTCGGTTTTTTTGGCTTCCATATTCGCGCTTGTATCACCCACTTTAGCGACATTTTGGCTAAGATTCGTTGCGCCAAATTGCGCGGTGGATTCGCCACTTTTTTGCGTAGTAGTTTTGCCTAAATTTTTCATAAAATCCGCGAATGCGTTTTTATTGCCTTTGGATTTTTTTGAAGCAATAGAATCGCTATTATAGCCCTTAATAGCGATACTTTGTGGCATTTCTTTAGTGAGCGATTCCACCAAAATTACAACCTTTTTACGATAAATTTTGGCAGTTTTTAAGCAAAATTTATTCCCAAAAATATGTGTGTTACTATCAACAAATCTTAACACAATCTTAAGACAAAATATATTATAATTCCGCACCTAAATGATAAAAATTATCGTTTGGATAAAATCAACTTTAAGGAGAAATTATGGTAGTAGATATTTTGAAGCAGATTCAAGCCGACAGCATCGTGTTTTATATGAAGTTGCATAATTTGCATTGGAATGTAAAAGGTTTGCTTTTTAAGCCCATACACGAATCTACTGAGGAGATTTACGATGAGTTTGCGGAGATTTTTGACGCGGTGGCAGAGCGCATTATACAGCTTGGCGAAAAGCCCTTTGTAACGCTCGAATCCGCGCTAAAAGCCTCCAAAATCAAAGAGGAAAGCAAAAGCAGTTTCAAAGGCGAGGAAGTGCTAAAAATCGTCCTAAAAGATTGCGAATATTTCCTAGATAGCTTTAAAAAGCTCTCCAAAGCAGCAGAAAAAGCGGGAGATTCCACAAGCGTGGATTACGCAAATGGCGTCATTGCGAAGTTTGAAAAAGACATTTGGATGCTAAAGGCGCAACTAGGCTAATTTAGCGCAAATAGATTCAAGCCCTTTGGCTTGAATCGTAGATATTTTTTCACAATTCTTGTATTTTTTACATTCTCACATTTTACCACAGCGATTTATTAGCGATTCGCGATTCATTAGGCGACTTACCAAAATAATTTATTTTCTCACATTTTTTGTAATTTTATTTGCCAAAATAACTATTGCTATGATGATAAAAAGCCCAATAGCAGGGAAAATATACGGATTTGAGTATTTTTCGTAAGCGTATCGCAGGGCATCTCCCATAGCGTAGGACAAAACGCCGATGATTGCCGCCCATAAAAATGATGCAAAAAAATTATATATTACAAATTTTTTATCACTATATTTGCTAAAGCCAATCACCATTGGGATAATGGTTTTTATGCCATACAAATACTTGTGGATAAAGATGATAAAATAGTCAAATTTCTTAATCCAAATGTGGCTTAGCGCGATTTTTCGGCGATGATTTTTAAGAAATCGCATAACCTCCGCCTTTTGGTAGCGCGAGAGATAAAAAAGTCCGCTAGAGCCGATTAGATTGGCGAATCCTGCCACGAAAATACACGCGATGATATTTAGTGAGGTGGATTCCACGCTTGATAAGATTCCCGCTGCCAAAAGTGCGACAAATCCCCCGCCAAGCGAGTAAAAAAACAATATGACATAGCCCCAAATGCCGATAGATTCGCCTAAACTCTGCAAAATGGAATCCATAAAAATCCTTTGATTTGTAAAAAATTTAGCGCGGATTCTATCATAAAAATGTGATTTTGCGTGGATTTATGCGAATTTGTGGCGTTTTGATTCGCCACAAAAATCAAAAATATGGCATAATGTGGCTTTTAAGATTCGCGTGGGATTTTGGATTCGCCCCAAAAGTCTGCGCGAATCACAACGCAAACGGAGCGCATAGATGAATCCACTCAAATCCAAAGCCACAGATTTCCGCAAAAAAGTCCGCAAATACAGCGCACAAATCGCCACAAGCCCCAAAGCACAAAGCCAAAAAGAGCCAAAAATACTGCAGCTCTCAATGCAGGGCGCGGCGATTTTGGCGGTGCTTGGGATAGTCTTTGGGATTTTTAGCAAAACTCAGGCAATCATTTTTGACGGGCTAGTGGCGTTTATCAGCGTGGGGCTGGGCTATCTTAGCGTGGTAACCTCGCGATTCATCTACAAAGAAGACGATGATATTTTTCAGTATGGCTATGTGCGATTCGAGCCTATGGTAAATCTTTTCAAGTCGCTAATATTGCTAATCGTGTGCGTGTATGCCTTTATCAGCGCGGTTAGAGAGCTTTTTGGTGGCGGATACGCGATAGAAATCGGTGCGGCTGCGATTTACAACGCTGTGGCACTAGCCTTTAGCGCAGTAATGTTTGGAATCACGCGCTTTTATGGGCGAATCTTAGAGACAGACTTAATCAAAGTCGATAATTTAGAGTGGAAAATCGACTGCGTCCTTTATGTGGGCGGAATGTGCGCCTTTGGGTTTGTATTCATATTTGACAGAGCGCAAGAAAGCGCACTCTCACGGCTAATCGACCCCGCCTTACTTTTCGTGCTATCGCTCTATCTAAGCCTCTCACCGCTAAAAATCGCCATTGCGAATTTCAAAGATTTGGTGATGGTAGCACCGCCTGAAATGGATAATAAAATCACCGAGATTATGGAAAATTTAGCTAGTGAGTATGGATTTGGCGATTATGACACGCATATCGCTAAATCGGGGCGGTTTTTTATGATTGAGGTGAATATTTTGCTTGATGACAGCGGGAGTGCGATTTCAAGCGTTAAGGACTGCGACATAATCCGCGAGAAAATCGAAAACGCGCTAGAATTG
>JBNMJF010000003.1:0-23285 GCA_050873665.1 Helicobacteraceae bacterium | reverse complement strand
TTTTTATCCTTTTTCTTGTCATCTTTGTCATCTTTCTTTTCTTTTTTGGAGAAAAATGACGCTTGAGAATACAGCGTTACTATCGTGGGGTCGGCGAGTAGGCAGACTTTTGTCTGGTCTTTGCCCTCGTAATCCACTTTTGATAGCAAGTCTCGCGCGATATTGATTCGTGCGCGTTTTTTGTCCGTAGAATTCACCAAAATCCACGGAGCCTCCGCAGTGTGTGTGCGTGAGAACATTTTTTGGAAAACTTCTGTGTAGTCGTCCCAAAGATTTAGCGATTTGTTATCAATGGGGCTTAGCTTCCACATTCTAAGCGGGTCAGTTTTGCGTCTCTCGATACGCCTTTTTTGCTCACTGCGCGAAACATTTAAAAAGTATTTAAACATAATCAGTCCGCTTGAAATCAGCATATTTTCAAGGTTTGACACCTGCATAATAAACTCTCTATATTCCTCCTGTGTGCAAAATCCCATTACACGCTCAACTCCCGCGCGATTATACCAGCTTCTATCAAAAAGCACAATTTCGCCGGGGCGTGGGAGTTGTTTAAGGTATCGTAAAAAATACCAATCGCGTTTTTCAAGCTCTGTGGGCGCAGGAAGTGCCACGATACGCAATCCCCTTGCATTTAGGCGATTCGTAAGTGCTTTAATCGTCCCACCTTTTCCCGCGCCATCGCGCCCTTCCATAATGATTAACACGCGCTTTTTATTATTCATCACCCAAGTTTGAAATTTAATAAGCTCGATTTCGAGTTTATACATTTCATCTTCGTAAAATTTGCGTTTGAAAACCTGCAAATTCCCGCGCTTCTTATACACTTCCTCTACATCTTTGCTATCCTCAGGTCGAATCACAACTTGTTTTGACATATCTGCCTCCTAAAATTTGAAATTAAAAGCAAAATGATAGCATAATAAAATGCTTTTGTGCGCGAAAAATGAAAATTTTGTGTGGATTTGTGCTTGAATCTGCAAGATTCAAGTGCGAATCCAGTTTAGAGTCTAGTAGGTTAGGTGGATTCTTCGTTTGGCAAAAGCCAAACGAAGCAAAAACTTTTGCAAGGATTCGCACTTCGTGCGGGTTTTATTTTTTAGATTCCAAACTCGCTTTTTATAAATAATCTGGCGTTATAAATAGCGTTATAATAAATCCGCCTTTAATGCTTTTCGCTCCCGCTTTTTTGGCAATCTCCACAATCACCCCTTTTTTGAAATCCAAATTTTGCTTTACGCCTGTGGCATATTCCACAAAATCCCCCAAATCTAACTGATGCCCCACCAAAGCCAAAACTTTGCAATCTTTTGTGAATTTTTTGGCACTCTCTATCGCGCTCACATAGCCCTTAACCGTGCAATCTGGCGCAATCGCCTTGCTCTCTTTATACGCGCCATTAAAGTTTTTCAAAAACGGCTTTATCGTTTGCTTTGTGCGCTTTGCAGGGGAGCTTATGATAAGCGAAATGGGCGATTTTTTATGCCTAGATTTTAAAAACTCTGCGATTTTTTTGCTTTGCGCCTTGCCCTTTTTGCTTAGCGGACGCTCCAAATCATTGCTACAAATTTGCGCAAATTTCGCTCTATCCTCGCTATCTGCGTGGCGAATAAGTATGATTCGCTCTAAAGTGGGCGGAATCTGCCCTGTTTTGCGGATTTTTGTCTCTAGTAAAATTTTCATTTTTTGCTCCTTTTTTATTGAATCTATGCTAATGATTCTAGCGCATTTTCCTCCATTTTGCTATCATCATAAGGGTCTAAATGCGCCAAAATTATCCATTCAAAATCGCTTGAAATATCCTTGATTCGCGCTTCAATGCTGTCTGAAATCTCGTGGGCGTTAAACAGCGAAATCTCTTTGTCAAAAACCAAATGATATTCCAAAAAGATATTTTTCCCGCTTTGGCGACTTTTAAGGTGATGAAAGCTAGAAATGCGCCTATCCGCGCCTAAAATCGCTACGATTTTATCGTGCAATTCATCATCAATCGCCCTATCGAGTAGCACCAAAAAGCCCTCTTTGGCGATTTTGTAGCTTTGGGCGCAAATATAAATCCCCAAAATCCCGCCAATTAGCGCATCAAGCGCGTGAATCCCTGTGGCATAAATCAAAATTAGCGACACAATCACCGCCAAATTGCTAAGCAAATCGCTTTTATAGTGCAAAATTTCGCTTTTAATGATAATGCTGTGATTGCTCTTTGCCACGAATCGCAAGAAACTAACGATACCCAAAGTCGCACAAATGGAAATCGCCATTATGATAATCCCGCTTTCCACGCTATCTACGCCTTTTTGCGCGATGAATTTTTGCACGGAATTATAAATGATATAGCCACCTGAGCCAAAAATGAGAGCGGATTCAAACACCGCTGCAATGCCCTCTAACTTGCCAAAGCCGTAGTTAAAGGACGCCGTGAAAGGCGACTGCGCCTTTTTGTAGGTGAAGTGATTAAAAAGCGAGACAAACATATCTAAAAGCGAATCAATCGCACTTGCCATAACCACCACAGAGCCACTCACTAGCGCGAATATGAGTTTCAAAACCGCTAGGCAAAACGCGCTGACACTTACCACCAAAATGGCGTTTGTTTGGAAAAATGCTATCATTTGTGCGCCTTGTGGGATTTTTGGGATTCGGTTGATTTGTGTGAATCAAAAGATTCGAGTGCGGATTCAAGCGCAGATTCGGTAGATTCGGCGGATTCAAAGTGCGAATCTATGCTAGAAATTTTGCCACCATTTAGTAGCTTAATAATTGTCATAAACACCACCGCTTCAAGCATTGCCGCGAGAACGAATGAATAATAGTCCTCTTTTGCAATCGCCCCGATATTTAGCCCCAAAGTCGCAGTCGCCACCAAAAATGTAAGTGGCATCGCGCTTCCTAGCACAAAAAGCGCGAAATTGCGCCCACTTTTTAGCTCATAGCCAAACGCCACAAATGACGCCACACACCGCACTGCAATCATCGCAGCACAGATATTTAGCGACTGCAAAATGATTTTTTTCTCGCTAAAAATCGCGCTAAAATCCAAAGTCGAGCCGATATAGACGAAAAATAGCGGGATTAGAAATCCAAAGCCTATGTCATTTAGCTTAGAATGCAGTCCTTTGTGCGCTTTGAAAAAATTTGAGATAATCACACCTGAGATAAACGCCCCAAGTGCCGCCTCAATATCAAGTAGCGAGACAATCATAATCATTAGGAAAAATAGCATCATCGAATAGCGAATGTCCTCTTTCATCTCGCAGACTTCGGGGATTAGCAAGTCGCGCAGGTGCGGAAACCACCAAAAAATAATATCGCTAATCTTAAAGATAATCATCATAAATACGCTAAAAACTATCAAAATCCCCATCGCCAAAGACAGCTCATAGCCCACGCCAAAGGAATAATAGCCATTTAGTAGCACAAGCATTGAAATGCTGATAATCTCGCCTATTACGCCGATTTTAAGGGCTAAATCCACCCAAATTTGCTTTTTGCTGTAATCTTGGATTAGAATCATTATCATTCCAAGCGACATTACGGGGAATGCAATGGCGTAGATTAGGGGCAAATCAAAGATTAGCATTAGCAAAATCGCACTTGCATAAAGTGCCACAAAATATAACGCCACGCGCTTTAAAAAGCCTTTGCTTAGGCTTAAAAAGTGCTTGATTTCAACTTCGATTCCCGCTAAAAACATTAAGAATAAAAAGCCGATATGCGCGACTTCTTTTAATGCGTTTGATTCGCCTATGATAGCGGAGTTTAGCACGAGTGCGCCGAGTAAGATTTCAATGACAACAAGCGATAGGCGCGTGATTTTGCTAACTAATGGCGCGATAAAAATCAAAATCGCCGCAATGCCAAAAATGATAAAATCTTGCATTAGGAGTCGCTGTTTTGATTTTTGGATTGCTTTGGCGAATCTTTAGATTCGCCTTGCAATGACGGCGTTTTTTTATCTTTAGATTCGTGCAACGAATCTACAACGGAAGGATTTTCGGTTTGGCTTTCGTAGTTTTTTGGGATTTTTGGGGCTGAGACTAGACTTGGAGTCTGCGAAGCCCCGAAAATCCCAAAATCTGCGGAATGCAATTCTAAAGACGAATTGCAAAGCATTTTTATTGCCTTTATAATCGCCTTTGGGTATATTTCATATTCTAATTCGTGGATTCGCGCTTCAAAATTTTCAAGCGATTCGCCATCAATTTTGTGGATAATATCCTGCATTATCAACGCCCCTGAATCCAGCTCATCGCTTACAAAATGCACACTCACACCCGCGATTTTCATATCGCTTTGGTAGGATTGCTCAATCGCGTGTGCGCCCTTAAATAGGGGCAAAATAGATGGGTGGATATTTATAGCGCGAAATTTGGCGTTAAATGCGGGAGGCAAAATTTTCATAAATCCCGCTAAAATCACTAAATCGATTTGATTATTTTCGAGCAATGCGATGATTTTTGGGATAAAGTCCGCTTTATTTTGCTTGTAATCGACTACTTCGCATTTTAGCCCGAGATTCGCGCACCTTTGGATACCAAAGGCAGATTCGTTACTGCTTACAGCAAGGGTGAAATCTAACTTTATAGATTCGCCTCGCAATGACGAATCGCCTATCACAAATCCCTGCATTCTCCTATAAATATTTTCCAAATTGCTACCATTTCCGCTAAATAAAATCGCTAGTCGAATCGTTTTCATTTTGCCAACCATTTGCCAAAATCACTCGCTAAACAAATGCGGGTGCGTTTTCTTTAGTCCCAAAATCACCTCACACACGCTTTTGTAATCATATACCGCGTCATCATCGCCCTTTTCAAATTCACAAGCATAGATATTTAGCGCGGATTCGATTTTGTTATCGCTCACACCAGCTAGGCTCAGCGCGGCACTTAGCAAAATCACAATCTCATCTAATAGCTCGTTATAATCCCCATTTGTCGTCATCATCGTCCTCCAAGTCCGCACCTAAGCCGATTTTCGCCTCTAATTGCGCTCTTGCTTCATTGTATAAAAATGTCCCTTTGAAATCCTCGATTTTTCCACCAGCAGCGTTTTTGTGTCCGCCTCCGTTGAAATATTCCTTTGCGATTGCGCTAACATCGCAATTCCCATTCGCCCTAAAGCTCACAGTTCCGCCTGTGCCTATGTCTAAAAAGAAATCAAACTCGCTATTTTGCGTCAAAAAGAGATTCGCCAAAATAGAAATATTGCCGATTCCATAAGTCAAAAGTCCGCGCTTATCATTCAAAAAAATAGTATATTTTGCTTTATTTTGGCGCAAGATTTCAGCTTGGCGATTCGATAAAATCTGCTCCATTGTTTGCGTCATTTTATCGCCACCGAGTAATTCTTTTTTGCATAAAAAGATATTGTTATCTAACTCGACATTGCCCATTTTGCGGAGATTATTACTTGAATCTAGCAAATATCCCTTTGCCACTTCAAGCAATTTAAACTTCAAATCCCTATCAAAATCATCAAACATATAGCGCGAAAATTCCCTGCTTTGCGTAATCATACCCAATGCAACCTTACCAAACTCAAAGCCAAAACCGCCCTCTTTCCAAGTATCCGCCGAATCTATCATATCAATAAATTTTTGCATATTTTCACTCTTTTGCGAATCGCGTAAAATGGCGCAAGATTCAGCAGATTCGGCGCATAAAGACGCAATATTTTTGTTTAGATATTCAAGCGTAATTTTTGATGCGCAAATATTCGTATCCAAGTGATACCACCCATAATTTGCCGCGCAATCTTTGCCTGTAATGTGGTGGTCTAGCAAAAGGAGATTTGTCTTTTTGCCTTGAACATTTAGTAAATTCACTTCCTCTTGCAAAAATTTTGCTTCATTTAGCGTAAGATTCAAATCAGTGATTAAAATCAAAAAATTTGTATTTTTTGTGCTTTTGATTCGCCCTAAAATATCACGCACTCGCACTTCCACTTCGCGCCCATAATTTGCATTATAAAATGTGATATTTTTAAAAAATTCTCTCGCCACAAACTGCGCACCATAGCCGTCTAAATCGATATGTGATAGATGATGAACCTCTGTCATTTTTTTAATCCTTTCGTAATTTTTTAATTAAATTTTAGCTCGATTTCGCCTAAAAGCTCAAACTTGACATTTGCGCTAATTTCAGCATCGCCTAGCACGATTAGCTGAATACTATTTGTCCTAGCGAATTTAGCAAGTGTGTAGCGAATGCTTGTATTTGCAAGTAAAATGGGGTTTATTCGCATTTCGTGCGATTTTTGCACCACTTGATTTAGTGCTTGGATTAGCGCGGTTGTCTCTGCGATTGTTAGGATAAAATTGCGCCCATATTGATTATCCTGCATTTTTTGTAGCAAATAGTTCTCTGATTCGTTAGGGAGCGTAAAAAATTTAATATTGCCATCATCGCTTTTAAATGTATCGGTAATCACCCGTGCTAACGCAGAGCGGACATAATCTAATATGATGATGGGATTATTTTGCGTTTGTGGCGCAACTTCTATGATTGTCTCTAAAATCGTAATCATATCTTTGATAGGAATCCCATCGCGCAATAAATCTTTTAGCACTTGATGAATCACGCTTAGTGGCACTTGTGAGATATCATCTACTAAGCTAGGGAATGAATCTTTTAAGCTATCGATTCTATCTTTCACATCTTGGCGCGTTATAATATCTTCGGCGTATTGTTTGATTAGCTCACCAATATGCGTGGTTATCACGGTTGCAGCATCGACAGCTATATATCCCCTTGAAAGTGCTTCATCTTTGTCTTTAGCATCAATCCACAGCGCATCGCTATTGCTTACGGGGTCTTTGGTAGGAATCCCTTCAACTCCGCTAATCGCCTCGCCTGTGGTGCTAATCACTAGAAATTTACCCACCTCCACTTTGCCACCGCCGATTTTTATGCCTTTTAATAAAAACTCATAGCCATTGGGCGGAAAATCTGTGTGTGGATTTGAAGTAATGTTAATTTTAGGAATCGCGAATCCATACTCCATAGCAATATTCACACGAATCCCACGAATACGCTCCATTAGTGCCGAATCTGGGCTATCGGCTAATTTTATCAGTTGATAACCCACGCTTAGCGTTAGGACATTTATTTTTAGGCGATTTTCTAGCGTGGCTTGGTGTTGCGCTTCGATTTTGCGCCCTTTCTCTCTCTTTTTTTCTTGCGATAATTCTTCGCGTGGCATTTCAGGCATTTGGCGAATCGTAGGCTTTGTAGCGTCTTTTTTGGGTGCTAGATTCGCGGGGAGCAACTTAAAGATTCGCTCACTACCAAAACTTAAAATATAGCTCATTAGCAAAAATACAAATCCTACGAATCCCAAAGATAGCGTAGGCAATCCCGGGACAAGCGCGAAAAATACCAAAATCGCCCCCACGATTGCCAAAATCTTGCTATTGCCCAAAAGCTGATTCACGACATCTTTTGCAAAGCCTTTTTCATCACTTTTTGTAGCGCGTGTGATGACAATACCTGTGGCGGTAGATACGATGAGTGCGGGGATTTGGCTAACCAAACCATCGCCGATTGTTAAAATTGTAAATGTCCCTGCGCTTTCTGCGATGCCCATACCACGCGCAAAAACGCCGATTAAAAATCCGCCGATGATATTTACAAAGGTTATGATGATTCCCGCAATCGCATCGCCTTTGACAAATTTACTCGCACCATCCATTGAGCCGTAAAAATCCGCCTCTTGGATTAGCATTTCTCTTCGGCTTTTTGCTTCGTCCTTGTCGATTAGCCCTGCGTTTAAATCCGCGTCAATCGCCATTTGTTTGCCCGGCATTGCCTCAAGCGTGAATCGCGCTTGGACTTCTGCCACGCGTGTTGAGCCATTTGTGATAACCAAATAATTCACAATCACCAAAATGCTAAAGACAATAATGCCAATGACATAGTTTCCGCCCACGACAAAATTACCAAATGCGCTAATAATTTCGCTGACATTTTCGCTACCTAAATGTCCATTGCTTAGAATCATTCGCGTGGTGGCGACATTTAGCGCAAGGCGAAATAGCGTAACCATAAGCAACAAAGTAGGAAACGCCGAAAAGTCCGTAGGCTTGGCGATATAAAGCCCGATTAAGATGATAAGCACGGATAGCGCGATAGAAATCGTTAGAAAAAAGTCTAGCAAATAGCTAGGCAATGGCACGATGATAATGGCTAAAATCGTCATTATAAAGACAACGACAATCAAATCCTTAGAGCGAAAAATATTGCCTAAAAGCGATTTTACGGCGATTTGCGAAGTATTTTGTGGCAAAAATGTCCTTTATTTATTAAAGATTTTGCGCTTTATCCAAGCCCAATATTTATAGATATGAATCCCACACAGCGCGATAAAAACAAAGCCGATTTTGCCGTGAAACGCGCCCACCAAATTATGCTCAAAATATGTCAGCATATAGGCTAAAATAAAGATTCCGCTGCTTAGCGTGAGTGCGCCAAAAATAGCTAGTGCTTTTGTCAATCGCGGACTTTTTTGTAGCTTTGTAATCCAGCCTAAATCCCCAAAGTGCAAATACAAATGCCACGCCACAAGCGAAAACATTGCCATTCCAATCCCAGCGTGGATAAATGTAAGCGTTTCAAATGAGATTCCAAGCAACGAATCCCCCGCCAATGCTTCCATTTGAATGCTTGATATTAGCATAAAAACCGCCACTATCATCAAAGACGCATTGCATAAGCGCAACTGCTGATTTTTGGGCGAATTAAGAGTGCTTTTCGCCCTTGTAAGAATGCCTTTCATTTGTGAATCTCGCTTGATTTAAAATTAAAACGCGGATTATATCTAAAATCATATAAAATTTTGGGATTGCAAATATACTTAATGATTTGCTTTTGAATCTTTACTATTTTCTCCAAAGATTCGATAATTTATTTGTAACCATTCAAGTTTATTGTATTTTTGCATAAAATCTGCCTTTTCTTTTGATAAATCAAAAGTCTCATTTGATTGCATTACAAAGCCATTTAAGATTTTTGGTAAATTATTGTCATTTTCTAAAATCTTATATCCTACGCTACCTGCATAAATTCCCTCACTATCCATAAAAAGCCCTGAATTTAATGCGAATCTATGGGATTTTGGCGCGTTTGTATCAAAAAGATTCCGTCCTCCAAGCGTAAGAAAATCATAATCATTCAAACTTAGCGCGTAAAGCGTGGGAAAAATATCCTTATGTGAGCCCATTTCGTTACCATTGAAATCAAATCCACGCGCCTTAAAATCACGCAAATAAGGCGTAGGGATAAATAAATAAAACGGCACAGCGTAATTTAGCGCAAGATTCGCATTCGCTTTTAAATCGCGGTATCTATGGTCGCCACTTGCTGCGATAATTGTGCTATTTTTAAGTGGCGAATCTTTGACTTTCCCCACAAAATCGCCAAATGCGCTACTTGAGTAAGTAAAAAGGCTCGTTGCGATTTGGGCTTGATTTGTATGATTAAAAAGTGCGCGTTTGGCTTCTATCTCATAATGCGGAGGCGTAAAAGACTTTGGCAAAACAAATGGCTTATGATTCGAGCTGGTTAAAATCGCAATAAAAAGCGGTTGCTTGGCATTTTGCAACAACTCTAATGCGAAATTATACGCAAATTCATCAGCCACGCCGTAAGAACTTTGCGATTCGATGCTTTGTGGATATTTGGCATTTAAAACATTGCTATCATAAATCTCATCTGCCCCAAGCGCGGTAATATACGCGCCTAAATTCTGCCAATAGCGATTGCCCGAAGTTAGAAAAATGACTTTATACCCAGCTTTTTTATAAACATCAAAGGGCGTTAGGGGAAGTTTATGATTTTTAAATTTGCCTAGCGAAATGGTAGGACTTGGAGATAGAAAAAATAGCGATGAAAAGGACGGCGCAGTGCCATTGCCACTAGATAGAAAATTTATAAAAGTAAAGTCATTTTGCTCCTTGCCTACTCGCTTGTTAAGTGGAACTAATCCTGCCATAAAATGCGCTCTAAAGTTACCCAGCACATCAAAATCCTTTTCATCATCAAGGCTAAGCATATTTGAGGCAAAACTCTCCATTAGCACCATAACCACGCTAGGATTTTTTGTAATGGCGTTTTGTGAATTATGCTGAAAAATGGGGAAAAGTTCGCGCTCCAAATCCGCTAAATCCTGTGGGTTAATGGGTGCAAATTTATCCAATTTGCGATAATGTTTGGCTGCCAAACCAAGTGAGATGATAGGATTTATCGCTACTTGATTTGCGATGGGATTCGCGCTTATGTGGTGGGCATTTTCGCGCAATGGGAGATTCACAATGCTGATAATATAGCCCAAAGTTATGGCAACAATCAGCGCAAGATTCGCCAAAATCTCTCCAAAAATGCCAAGATTTAGCGATAGATTCGCATTTAGGATTCGCTTTGAGAGTTTAAAAATAAGAATCGTAAAAATCACACAAATTAGCAAAACCCACAAAATAGGATAATCCTGCCAAATAATCTGCAAAATCGCAGCGGTGTCATCGTCCTTTAGTCCAAAAATAAAAATATCAATTTTTGTATGATAAGTCTTAAAATAATAAAAATTTACACAAGCACACACAATCACAACAAACGCAGTTAGCGTGGCAAAAACAAGCGCGAATCCATATAAGAATTTAGTGGCAAAATTACTAACTAATCGCTTGGGGGGGGGGAGAATAGCAAATGCGCTACTTAAATATCCAAGCAAAAGCAACAAAGATGCGCCAATAGCAAAATCACTCAAATCCAGCTTTAGCCCAGAAAAATATATTTTGATAAAATCGCTTTTAAGACTAGCAAAATCCTCAAAAGCAAATATGCTAATCCCCACGCGCATCACAAAAAATACTAGCGCGTAAATCGCCATTAGAATAATGGCTAAAGCGATGAAATTTTTATAAGATTTTTTAGAGACATTTTGCATTGTGAATCCTAATTTTTGTGAAATTTTTGAAGCGCGAATTCTAACAAAAATTTATAAAAAATAAAACGATTCGCGCATATAGATTTAGATTCGGCGGATTTATATGAATCGATTCAATATAAATTCAGCCAGATTCGCCGATTCGCCAAGCAATTTATGGTATTTCACACGAATCTAATCGCATTTAATTTATTTTTTTAGAAAATTTTGATAGCATTTCGGCTTTTAATTTATAGCAAAGGTGGTGATGAGAGTATGCCCGGCATTAAAATCCGAGAAAATGAGAGCTTTGATGAGGCTTACAGACGCTTTAAAAAACAGGCAGATAGGAATCTTGTCGTAACGGAATCCCGCGCGAGAAGGTTCTTTGAGAGCCAAACAGAAAAGCGTAAAAAGCAAAAAATCAGTGCGAAAAAGAAAATGTTAAAGCGATTGTATGTTTTGCGTAGATATGAATCTAAATTGTAAAATATGCGATTCGCGCGTGGTTTTTGCGCTTTTTGGCGCAAAATAGGCGAATTAAGGAGAGTTTGTGATGAAATTTAGCGGTAAAAATGTTTTGATTACGGGGGCTAGTCGCGGGATTGGCGCAGGAATCGCAAAGGTTTTGGCGAATTATAATCTCAAAGTTTGGATAAATTATCGTAGCGATGAGGGCGTGGCTCTGGCGTTAAAAGATGAGATTGAGAAAGGTGGCGGAAGCGCGGCTGTGATTAAATTTAATGCGGATAATGAAAGTGAAGTTACTAGCGCATTTAAAGTGATTGCGGATTGCGATGGTGGCTTGGACTATCTAGTCAATAATGCGGGGATTACAAACGATAAACTTGCGTTGCGTATGAAGGTGGAGGATTTTATGAGCGTGATTGATTCAAACCTAAAATCCGCCTTTATTTGCTCACGCGAGGCGTTAAAGCTGATGAGTAAAAATCGCTTTGGAAGCGTGGTAAATATCGCGTCAATCATAGGTGAGCGGGGCAATGCAGGGCAGAGCAACTATGCTGCAAGTAAGGGCGGAATGATTGCGATGAGCAAATCTTTCGCTTATGAGGGCGCAAGTCGTAGTGTGCGATTCAACGCCATTACGCCCGGCTTTGTGGATACGAGTATGACTGAATCCTTAAGCGATGAGATTAAGGCGACTTATCTTAAAAATATCCCTTTGGGGCGATTCGCAAATGTCAGCGAAATAGCCGAAGTGGTGGCGTTTTTGCTAAGTGATAGTGCTAGTTATATCACAGGCGAGGTTATAAAAGTCAATGGCGGTTTATATATGTAGCAAAATTTAAAAATTTTGTGCTACAATTTCGAGTTAAATTTTAAATTAAGGAGTAACAAATGGCAATTTTTGATGATGTAAAGGCGGTTATCGTGGAGCAACTAAGCGTAAATGCGGACGAAGTGAAATTGGAATCTAAATTCGTAGATGATTTGGGTGCGGATTCGCTTGATGTCGTTGAGCTAGTTATGGAGTTAGAGAGCAAATTTGATGTTGAGATTCCCGATGAGGAAGCGGAAAAAATATCCACGGTCAAAGATGTCGTGGATTATATTGAATCTCACAAAAAATAAACGCATATTTGGAGACACAAATGCAAAGAGTTGTAGTAACGGGCATAGGAATGATAAATTCCTTAGGGCTGAGTAGAGAATCATCGTTTAGTGCTATCATCGAGGGCAAATGCGGGATTAAAAACATAACCTCTTTTGACACGGAGGCTATGCCTGTGAAAATCGCTGGAGAGATAGTGGATTTTGACCCTGCGTCTGTTATGGACGCTAGGGAAATCAAAAAGGCGGATAGATTCATACAACTTGCTTTGCAGTCTTCAAAAGAAGCTATGGAAGATTCGGGCATTTTGGAATGCAAGGATATTGATTATGAGCGATTCGGCACGAGTTCAGGCTCTGGAATCGGCGGATTAGGCAATATTGAGAAAAATTCCATAGCTTGTTTTGAAAAGGGTCCAAGGCGAATCAATCCATTTTTTATCCCAAGCTCGTTAGTAAATATGCTGGGCGGATTCGTATCTATCGAGTATGGGCTAAAAGGTCCTACTTTGGCGAGTGTAACGGCGTGTGCTGCGGGGAATCACGCTATTATCGAAGCGTATAAGACAATCGTTTTGGGTGGCGCGGATAGAATGTTAGCAATCGGCGCGGAATCCGCCATTTGCCCTGTGGGAATCGGAGGATTCGCCTCGATGAAAGCATTAAGCACACGCAATGACGACCCGCAAACCGCATCTCGTCCGTTTGATAACGATAGAGACGGCTTTGTAATGGGCGAGGGCGCGGCGTCTTTGCTACTTGAATCTTACGATTTAGCAAAAAAACGCGGTGCGAAAATCTACGCCGAGCTCATAGGCTTTGGCGAAAGTGGCGATGCGAATCATATCACAACACCCGCGCCAAACGGCGAGGGCGCATTCCGCGCGATGAAAGCCGCGCTCTCTATGGCAAATACCAAAATCGACTATATCAATGCACACGGCACTAGCACGAAGTATAATGATTTATACGAAACCATTGCGATTAAAAATGTCTTTGGTGGCAAGGATAATGTCCCGCCCATTAGCTCGACAAAAGGGCAGATTGGGCATTGCTTGGGCGCAGCTGGTGCGCTTGAAGCGGCGATTAGCATTCTATCGATGAAGCATTCTGTCCTGCCACCCACGATAAATCAAATCACAAAAGACCCTGAGTGCGATTTGGACTATATCCCAAATACCGCGCGGGACGCGAAAGTCGAATGCGTGATGAGTAACTCATTTGGCTTTGGCGGGACAAACGCTGTTGTGATTTTCAAAAAAGTGTAGATTCAAATGCAATGCCGAATCGTGGCGAATCTAGCTTAGATTTCGCGTAAGATTCGGCGCGTAAATTTTATAAAAAGGTGTGAATCGTGCTTACTTATTTAGATTTCGAGCAAAAGCTAAAAAATATCCAAGATGACATAGAATCTGCCGTATTTCGTGGCGATATTCACGCGCAAGAGATTCTAAGCAAAGAGTTAGAAAAAGAAGTTAGCAAGGTTTATAGCAATCTAACAGATTACCAAAAGTTACAACTCGCAAGACACCCCGATAGACCTTATTCTATGGATTATATCGAGCTTATTTTGAGCGATGCTTATGAGATTCACGGCGATAGACATTATAAAGATGATTTGGCGATTGTTAGCTTTATCGGCAAGATTGGCGGACAGAGCGCGATGGTGATTGCGGAGGAAAAGGGCAGAGGCACAAAAAATAAAATCGCGCGAAATTTCGGTATGCCAAACCCAGAGGGCTATCGCAAAGCCTTGCGTGTGGCAAAAATCGCAGAGAAATTTGAGCTACCTATTTTAATGCTTGTGGATACCGCAGGGGCGTATCCGGGCGTGGGTGCAGAGGAGCGAGGGCAGAGCGAGGCGATAGCCAAAAATCTGCAAGAATTTAGTGCGCTTAAAACGCCCACGGTAGCCGTTGTGATAGGTGAGGGCGGTAGCGGAGGCGCACTTGCCATAAGCGTGGCAGATAGACTAGCGATGATGGAATATTCCGTGTTTAGCGTGATTTCGCCTGAGGGTTGCTCGGCGATTTTGTGGAATGATTCGATGAAAGTCGAAAATGCCACCAAATCGCTTAAAATTATCCCCGAGTATTTGCACGATATGAAGCTGATTGATGATGTCATCAAAGAGCCCTCAGTTGGCGCACACAGGGACAAAGTCGGCGCAGCAGAGGAAATCAAAAGCTACTTTTTAACCGCAATCAAAGAGATAAAAAAAGATAAGGACTATATCGCCAAGCGATTCGACAAAATTATGGCGTATGGCGTCTTCGCGGAAAAGTAGGATTTTGTTATTGCGAGAATTGCCTTTATAGCAAGTCGAAGCAATCCAAAAACATAAATAACCCTGTCATACTGAGCGGAATGCAATGTAGCGAAGTATCCAAATCACACGAATCTAAGTCATAAGCGAATCAACCACAAATTCAATCAAAATAAGCAAATCACTATTGATTTATAAGTCTTTAAAATGGATACTTCGGGCTAACGCACTCAGTATGACGAGGTGGGGCAAAGCGATTCACTTACTTTAAGCGAATCTACCCAAATCAAAAGCGGAACTTCTATATTCTCTCATCATTGTGGGATTCGCGCGTTGCTTAAATTAAAGCACAAATCTCACAGCACGCTAAACATTAAGCTAACGCTATGTGTCATTTGATTGCCCACTCCACTTTTTTTGCCATAAAAACCAGCGCGATAGATTATGTCTAAATTTAGCGGAAAGTATTTAAACAGCGCGAATCCAGCCTCCACATATCCGCCACTAAAGCTATGTCCGTGTGGCGTTTGTGCGTAGCTGTAGCCACCGCCCAGCAAAAAAGAAAGCGGTTGAATCAGACTTTGATTCTTTCGTGTAATAGGGTAAGTATATGGGTGCAGATAGCCTATGACGCCCACGCTGTGCGTTTTGTAGTCGCTTTTGGTGTAGAGATATTTGATGCGCAAACCATAGTCGATTTCCTCATCGTCAATCTCAAAGTAGTTCCACCCCACGCTACCGCCTAAACTCATCGTAAATTTTTTATTATCCGCGCCCAGCGCACCGCTATTTAGGCGAGAGATGAGAAAATCCCCGCCTATGTGAAAACTAGCCATTTGCAAAATGCTACCAGACAAAAATTTCATCTTTTCACTTGGGCGTGTAGGCGGTCGCGCGAAAAGCGAATCTGCACCGATAAACAAGCAAAGCGTGGCTAAAATGAATAGTTTTTTCATACGAATCTCCCAAAAAAAAATTACATTATAGCAAAACGCACGGCAAATCTATTAAAAACGCCAATGCAACTACAAAATGTTAAACATTAAACTCACACTATGCGTCGTATTCGCGCCTATCCCACTTTTTTTGCCATAAAAACTCGCTCGATAAATTATATCCAAATTTAGCGGGAAATACTTAAACAGCGCGATTCCAGCCTCCACATATCCACCATTTAAACTAACGCCATAAGGGGCTTTGGTGGTCGTATATCCTCCGCCGATTAGGAAAGATAGCGGTTGAATCACAGGCGAATTATACATTATCGGGTAAGTATATGGGTGCAAATAGCCCAAAAGTCCCACGCTATGCGTTTTATAGTCGCTTTTTGTGTAGAGATATTTTAGGCGCAAACCAAAGTCGATTTCCTCATCTTCCGCCTCAAAATAGTTCCACCCCACGCTTACGCCCAAATCCATCGCAACTTTTTTATTATCAATGCCTAACAAGTCGTTATTTATGCGACTTGTCAAAAAATTCGCCCCAATGTGTAGTGTCGCCATTTGCAAAATATTGCCGTAAAACATTTTTGTCTCCTCGCTATTTTGCATAAATCCACGCGGTGCAAAGGCGTTGTTGCCAAAGTTATTTTGCGGATACATTAAAAAGTCATCGGCTAAGGCTAGATTCGCCCCTATTGTCCCACAGAGCGTTCCTAACACTACTAATTTTTTTACATTTTTCATCTTTTTCTCCTTTTTGCCTGTAAAATTTATGCGAAAATTATAATCAAAGAGTTGTGAATTATTTGTGAAATTTTAGGCTAAAATTGCATATCTTAAAATGCAAGGAATTTCTTATGTTTAATCCCCAAATCATCGTGCTTGACTTTGGAAGCCAATACACACAGCTAATCGCCCGAAGGTTGCGTGAAATCGGCGTCTATACCGAGATAATGCCCTATTTTGCTAGTGTAGATTCACTTCGGGCGAAAAATCCGCGCGGGATTATCCTTAGCGGCGGACCTGCTAGTGTGTATGAAAAAGACGCATATAAGCCCGAATCGGGCATTTTCACGCTAGGAATCCCCGTGCTTGGAATATGCTATGGAATGCAATATATCGCACATTTTTTTGGTGGCGAAGTGGCGAAATCCCACGCGCAAGAGTTTGGCAAAGCGCATTTAGAGATTATAGATTCTAGTGGCATTTTTGCGGACATTAAGAGCGATTCTATGGTGTGGATGAGCCATAGCGATAAAGTGATTGCCTTGCCAAAGGGCTTTAGTGCGATAGGTAGAAGTGAAAATAGCGAGATTTGCGCGATTGCGGATTTAGAGCGTAAAATCTATGCGATTCAGTTCCACCCCGAAGTGGTGCATAGCGAGTGTGGAGTGCAGATTTTACGCAACTTTGCGCTTGAAATCTGTGGGGCTAGCAATGAGTGGAATATGCACAATTTCGCCGAGATAGAGATTGCCAAAGTGCGCGAAATCGCAGGGAATGGCAAGGTTTTGTGCGCCGTAAGCGGTGGTGTGGATTCTAGTGTCGTAGCCGCGCTTTTGCACCGCGCTATCGGGGATAGTCTAATCCCTGTTTTTGTCGATACAGGGCTACTGCGTGCGGGAGAGCGTGAGGCTGTGGAGGCTATGTTTAAGCAAAACTTGCGCGTCCCGCTTATCACGGCAGACGCTAGCGAGCTATTTTTAAGCCGACTAAAAGGCATAATCGAGCCAGAGCAAAAGCGCAAGATTATTGGCGAAACATTCATCGAAGTCTTTGAGCGCGAGGCAAAAGCGCGCAACGCAAATGGCGAAATCAAATTCCTAGCGCAAGGCACGCTCTACCCCGATGTCATCGAATCGGTAAGCGTGAAAGGACCGAGCAAGACAATCAAATCCCACCACAATGTCGGCGGGCTGCCCGAGTGGATGAAGTTTGAGCTCATCGAGCCATTGCGCGAACTCTTTAAAGACGAGGTGCGTTCCCTTGGGCGTGAGCTAGGAATGCCCGAATCTATGCTTATGCGCCACCCATTTCCCGGACCCGGACTTGCCATTCGCATTATGGGCGAGGTTACGGAAAAAGACTTGGCGATTTTACGCGCGGCGGATAGTATCTACATAGAGGAGCTACACAAAAATAGGCTGTATGATACCGTGTGGCAGGCATTTTGCGTGCTTCTCAATGTGCGGAGTGTCGGTGTAATGGGCGATAATCGCACTTATGATAACACTATCGCACTTCGCGCGGTGGAGGCGATTG
Source organism: Helicobacteraceae bacterium (assembly GCA_050873665.1). Taxonomy (GTDB): domain Bacteria; phylum Campylobacterota; class Campylobacteria; order Campylobacterales; family Helicobacteraceae; genus NHYM01. Next base: position 5,327 of record JBNMJF010000003.1, on the reverse strand, counting down.
ACGGAATGACGGCGAGATTTTCTAGGCTAGATTTTGATTTCCTAGAGCGCGTGAGTAATCGCATAATAAACGAGGTAGAGGGCGTAAATCGCGTGGTGTATGACATAAGCTCCAAACCCCCAGCCACGATAGAGTGGGAGTAAAACTATAAAAAGGAATAAAGAAATGGTAGATATAGAATGGAAAGAAAGCAGAATTACCAATAGAGGAAATCAGTATTTTCACTATCCAAAAGGAGATATGGAATTTAAAGATGAAGTGGTAAAAAGCGGTGGTTGGGTGGCACATATCTATAAAAATGGTATATTTATAGATAAAATCGAAGCAGATTCTAGTGTAGTGTGGCAATCTCCTATATTTACACATATCAAAACAACTACCATAAATAGCAAAGATATTGAACAAATATATGAGAATTGCAAAATCTATGCTGTGCCAAAAGGATATGAGGATATGTTGCCACCAAAAGTAACTAAAACAGATTTTGATAAGGACAAATTCTTAAATCTTATAAAAGCATTTATGGATAAGGTTGATGAGTTGCGAAAGATAAACTCCATAAAAGGCACGGGCAGAGGTGAATGGTATGTAATTGAAGTAATGGAAAATCTTTTGCAAAATATCGGGTATGAACCACATTTTAGTTTTGGTAGTGGCAAACTTCTTAGTGGAAAAGGCGATAAGGTTTGTGGTATAGCATTTTGTCGTAGCAATACGATAGGTAATGAGTTTGTATCAGAAAATCTCGTTTCAACAGGAGTGTATATTTGGCTGGGATATGCAGACCAAGAAGTTCAACCATACCTTAAGCTGGCAATAGGTTGTGGTGAAAAAACTAAAGAATGTATAGCAATAGATACCATAGAAAAACACCACAATAATGGTAAATGGGAATTTACATATAATAGCAACGATTTTGAAACACAAAAGGAGCAAATTGCTAAGGACTTTTTGTATTTAGTAAAAGAGTTTGATAGCATACCACTAGAACATTTTAAACCAAAAGGAGATGTAATGGATAATATAACTAAAATCCCGCCACTTAATCAAATCCTTTATGGACCGCCGGGGACAGGCAAGACTTATAGCACGATTGATAAGACTTTGGAGATTTTGGGCTATGCAAAATCTAACGATAATGGTAAAGTCATACTAGATTACACTAAAATCAAGCAAAAGTTACAAAACATTGCGAACGATAAAAAGGGTGCAGAATTAGATTTAAAAAATCTAGATTCTAAAAACGATAGAGAATTGGCTAAGTTGTTGTTTGATTATTATCGTAGTGCAGAGCATAACAAAGAACAAAGGCAAATCGAATTTGTAACCTTTCATCAAAGTTTTTCGTATGAGGAATTTGTCGAGGGGATAAAGCCAAAACTTATAGATTCTAGCAATGGTGCAGAATCTAGTGAAATGAGCTACACCATAAAAAGTGGAATTTTTAAAGAAATTTGTAATAGGGCTTTAAAGGATTTACAAGAAATACAAGAAAGAATAAAGTCTAATCCTTATGTATGGAAAGTATCTTTAGAACAAACAGATAGTGAATTATACAAGTATTGTTTAAAAAACAATGAAATAAGAATAGGCTTTCAACACGAGGGTGGCGATAAAAATGCTTCTGTAAGGCACTTTAGAGATGAAATGCAAAAAGGAGATATTGTGGGCATACGCCACGATGAGCAATCTTTTAATGCTATTGGTGTGATTGTCGGTGATTGTGATGAGAAAAATATAGATAAAAGGGCTACAATCACAGAGACTTATCCTATCACAAGAAAAATAAAGTGGATTTTAATTGACAATGTTAAAAATATTCAAGATAAAAAATTGGATAGAAACACGGTATATCAGTTAGATACCACTGCTAAAGATTTGTTTGCAGAAATCCAAGATAGAGTAGATTATGCTTTTGATGATTTGCCAAAGCAAATTACTCGCAAAGATTTACCTAAAAAACCCTATATCCTTATTATAGATGAAATCAATCGGGGAAATATATCTAAGATTTTGGGCGAACTTATCACGCTTATTGAGCCAAGTAAGCGAATCGGTGCAAGCGATGAGGAAAAAGCGCGTGGTATAGGCAACGAATCTTTGGAGGTAACCCTGCCATATAGCAATGAAATATTTGGAGTGCCGAGCAATCTCTACATAATCGGCACGATGAATACGGCTGATAGAAGCATAGCCTTGCTTGATACGGCGTTGCGCAGGAGGTTTGAGTTTATAGAGATGATGCCTGATTGCAAAGAATTGCAAAAAATATGGCTTGTAGAAAATGATGAGGATTATGAAAATTCAAGCATTGATGAATGGAATACTGATAAAGCTAAAGTGCTTTATGAGATTCTCACTGCTATCAATAATCGCATAGAGTTTTTGCTTGATAGAGAGCATACCATAGGACACGCATTTTTCTTTGAAAAAGCTAAATTGTGTAAGAGTAATAGGTATCAACTTTCGCTAGATTCACTTAAAGAAATCTTTGCGAAGAAAATTATCCCACTTTTGCAAGAGTATTTTTATGATGATTATGCTAAGATTGACGCAGTGCTAGGCGGCAATGGAATGGTGGAAAAAGCCTATAAGAGCGTGGTAAGTTTATTTCAAAATCCAAAATCTCGCCCAGACGATTTGGAGGATAAGACAATTTATAATATCGCACCCTTGAATAGTGAGATTTGGGATAATCCACAAACTTATAAAAGTATCTATGGTGTTGACAAAGTAGAAGATTCACGAGATTTTAGTGAATCAGACAAAGATGAGTAAAAATAACACCCTTTGCATAGCCGAGTGGCAGAGCTTTGGCGTAGATGAGATACAAGAAGTCATTGCTGATAAAAGCAAAGAAAAAGCACAAAAGATTTTTAGCGAGTTGCAAAACTTTGCCAATCAAAAAGGCAACTTTGATGATAGAGAGGGTAATCATATATTCCTAACGCCCTATCGCAACAATCGCCTAAAGGCACGAAATTTCGTAGGGCTTATCCAAACAAAAAGTGGATTTTGCTTAGAGATTTTGCCAAAGATTTTTCGCACTGCAAAGGATAGCGAGGGGTTTGCAATCAAAAACTGCGTCTGCTCATCGCAAAAATCTACCCACCCCCTAACCCCCTCCGCCACAAATTTAACTTTTGGGGAGGGGGAACAAGAGAGTAGCAACTCCACAAAAGAAGGACAAGAAAAAGCCCCTCCCCTTGCGGGAGGGGTTGGGGAGGGGTATGGAGCAACCCAAAATGGCGTGGATTGCCACGCTGATAAATCAGCTCGCAATGACAGCACAAAAAGCCAACAATGCCAAGTCTGCCAAGCCAAGCAAATCCTGCTAAATATGCTACGCACACTGCGTTCTAGCCCATTTAAGCAAAGCCATATCTCAAACCTCAAAATCCATAGATTCCCACTGCTAGAGGTGTTTGCCATAATGTTTTTGGACGAGGTGGAGCGACTAATCAAGCGCGGGATAAAGAGTGATTATGTCGTGCGCGAGGAAAACCGCACATTTCTCAAAGGTAAGCTACTCTTTGGCGAAAATCTTAAGCGCAATTTCGCGCACAAAGAGCGGTTTTTCACTGCAAGTGATGAGTTTATCGCTGACATTGCGCCAAATCGCCTTATAGCCAGTGCGATTTTGTTTTTGTCCGCGCAGGGCTTTAGTCCTCGCACGAGTGGGCGCATAAGCCAAGCGCGATTTATCTTTGCGGATATAGGGCCTAGCAAAAGTATCGACAAAGACTTCGCGCTGTGCCCTAGCTCACGGCACTACAAGGACTATGAGCTGCTTTTGGCGTGGTGTGAGATTTTTTTGCGGCGCAAAAGTTTTATGCCCTATCAAGGCGGGGATAAAGCCTTTGCGTTGCTATTTGATATGAATAAGCTGTTTGAGAGCTTTGTAGCTCATCATCTTAAAAAATATATCACAAATAAAAAGTGCGAGTATGAAATCAAAAGCCAAGATAAAAGTAGGCATTTACTTGAAATAGATAAAGAGCGTAATAAGTTTCAAATTAGACCTGACATAGTTTGTAGAAATATAAAAGACAACAAACAAACGCTTTTTATCGCAGATACCAAGTGGAAGATTCTCGAATCTAGTGAATCAAATAATTACGGAATCGCACAAGGTGATTTGTATCAAATGTTTGCGTATCTGGCGAAGTATGAGTGCGAAAATGGATTTTTGATTTACCCACAGATTGGGGAAATTGGGGCTAGTGAAATTGAGGACACAAAAGCACTGCGAGATTTTGCATACCAACACTTCACATACAAGGCAAAATCAAATCTGCCAAATCAAAATCCACACAAGCTAAAAATATTGCTTTTTAATCTCCACAATCCAAGCGAAGTAGCAAATGAAATTCTCGCGCAAATAAATGCTAAAACTTATGACTTACAATAAATCTAGTGCTATAATTTGCCAAAATCACTTAACAAAAACCATTTAAAGGATAGCTATGAAAAGAGTAAATGCCTATATTGATGGATATAATTTGTATCACGCTGAAAGAAAGTTAAATGACAATCGTTTGAAGTGGGTAAATCTACGCGCTTTGTGCCAGCACTTTTGTGATGAAGTGGATATTTTGGATAAGGTGTATTATTTTACTTCGTTTGCATATCAACCAAAAGGTGGTATCAAAGATAGGCACAAAATCTATATCGAGGATTTTTTGGAGGATTTTGGTGTGGAGACTATTTTTGGTCGTTTTAATAAATTTAATGGAGAAATAAAAGAAAAGGAAACAGATATAAAGCTCGCACTTCAGCTATACAAAGACGCTCGTGATGATAAATATGATAAGGCGATTTTGCTAAGTGCGGATACAGACTTTATCCCTGCAATAAAAGAAGTCAAGGAGTTGCGGAAAGAGGTTTTGCTACTTTTGCCACCCACACACAAGCTTTTAGCTAATTTTGGTGAAGTCATAAATCAAAATATCACAAAAGATGATTTAGCCGCCCATCTGCTACCTGCAAAGACAAAAAATGGCAAAGAAAAAATGCCAAAAGAATACCTAAGCAATATCCAATCAAGAGAACAACCAGAGGAGATAACAAAAAACCTAAAATACAGCAGTTGGATTCCAAAAGAATTCACACAATGTGAAAAATGCAAAGATTATTTGGACTATGAGCGGTATGAAAAAGTGAAGCCTAAGGATTAGCTTTTGGTTTTTTTAAGTCTAAAAAGTCTTATGCCTAATGCTATGATTCACTCAAAAATTCACTTAAAAAGGATAGCGTGATGACTTATCCGCTTGAGCCATTTGAGAGCGTGGAGCGAAACTATCTTTTTTGGCTACAAAAGTTTTTTA
>JBNMJF010000002.1:0-25111 GCA_050873665.1 Helicobacteraceae bacterium | reverse complement strand
TTTCTTAAAATTAAGATTTATTTTCAAAAAGGATAAAAAATGAGATTTTTTACAAATGTGATTTTAGGCATTTTTATCACTGCTACGGCACTTTTGGCGGACGAATCCGTTGAAATTCAAAACATAAAAAATACCATTTCTACCACGCAGAAAAATAGCGTTACGAAGATTTTTAGCCAAAATATTGAGATAACCGACAAGCCAAAAAACTACAAAAATTGGGGCGAGTGGATTATCGGCGAAAACGCGCTAGATAAGGGCAAATGGAAAGCGATAAAAATGAAAGGTAGCGATATGTGGGGCATTTCGCCACTAATTGATGGTAAAAAGGACTGCGGCGTGGTGCTTTGGATTTGTCAGCATAGCAAAAAAATGGTATTTAACGCCGAAAAATTTAAAAGCGATGGATTATGTGGCAAAATCCGCGAATCCTACAAAGAGCAAGACGGAAACTACAAAAAAATATCCGTGCCGTTTGTGTTTTAGGGATTTTGTTTGGATTGCTTTGATTTGGCATTCGCTGAATCTTACAATGACAAAAAGAGAGTGGATTGCTTTGTGTGAATCTATGATTCAGCTTTATTTGGATTGCTTTGATTTAAGCTAATGCTCGAATCTCGCAATGACGAAAAATGGCGAATCTATACCACACGCCGTCATACTGAGCCTTTGAAAAAGGTGAAGTATCCATTTTAGTGAATCGTGAATCAAAAGCGATTCGCTTACTTTAAGTGAATCTATCCACAAATCAAAAGTTTTTGCTACTTTTTGCTTTCGCAAAAAGTAGAGTCCCTATTAACTTCTTAGACTCTAATCTACCAAGCGAGGTTGTTTTGATTTGCTTTTGGGTCATTGATTCGCCTATAATTTAGATTCGCGTGATTTGGATACTTCGCTACGCTCAGTATGACGAAAGGTTTTATTTTTTTATTTTGTTTGGATTGCCACGATTCGGTATTGCCCGAATCTCACAATGACGAATTTTATAGATTATTTAGATTTGGTGTAGAGTTGTTGATTTGTAAGTTTCACTAGGGCGGATTTGCTCCGCCCTGCGGTTTGTGGCACAAACCTAAAATAGTTTTATTGAACTATTTTGCTATCAATTTTTTGATAGTTGTAAGGCTTGTTGTTTTTGTCTAATTCTAGCAGATTCGCTGGTGGATTACCGTTGATTTCGGCGTGTTCATAGTAGCGAGTTCCAGCTTTTTTGCCATTGACATCGACTTTGTATCGAATATCGCCCGGATTTAGCTTTTGAATCTCTTCAAAAGTCGCCTCGCTTGGCGTATAAGCGATATTGTATTGTTTTGCGATTACTGCTAATGCAGTTTGCCCTTTTCGCGCCATTTCTACAGCTTGGAGTAGCATACGACTTGCCTCGCGTGGATTGTGGAAACCTGTGGAGTTTTCCGCGCCCACAAAGTCGCCCCTCATTTGTCCGCGTCTATGCAATTCTAGTGGCTCTTTTAAAATCGCGTTAATTTGCTCATCATTTTTGCCTTGTTTGCCTAGCTCATCGCGGATTTTCTTAATATCCCAAATAAGGCTTACAGTCGCATATTCCGCACTTCGCAAATCAAATGCGACAGATTTTTGAATATCTGCGATTTGCGCTTTTAAATATTCCTCGCTTTGATTGTGGCAAGTTTTACACGCGCTATTTATGTCAAACAAAGGCGAAGTGATATTGTGTTGCGTAACTTTTTTCGCGCCTTTTCGCACATAAGGCATATGGCAGTCCGCGCAAGATACGCCGTTTGCCGCGTGAACACTTCCGCTATACATTTCATATTCAGGGTGCTGAATCTTAAGCATTGGTGCTTTTGTGATTTTATGCGACCAGTCGAATTTGAATGCTTTGCCACCCTCTAAATTGCGCACTTTGTCATAATGCTCATCAAACATTTCGATTCTAAATGGTTTGCCTTTTTCCCACGCGCTCCAAGGATAGATTAGCTCTAGCCCAGCAACTTCGATTTCGGTAGGTTTGTTGCCATCTCTCCACGAATCAAACTCATCGTAGGTTTTTTGAGTGCCATTCCACCATTTTTTAGTTGAATCTTGTGCGATGGATTCGCCCATAACTTTAACTTTTGTGCCTGTGGGTGCGAAATAATATTCCACATGGCATTGTGCGCACACAAGCGTTCTCATCTCGTTTCTATCGGCTTTTACACCTTGCACTGCGTCTTTTTCATATCCACGCAAAACAAGCGAATTGATAAGCCCGGGGCGAGAGATTCGCAAAGACATATCCGCAGGATTGTGGCAGTCCGCGCAGGTTACGCCCATTCGTTTTCCGCCGTGTGGTCCGCTATGTTCAACGCTATTTTCTGCGATTCCATTAACCGCTGGGACGGTTTTAATCATAGTCCAATATTTAGTAGAGTTAAACGCTACCCAATCGCCTTTTGCGGTGTTTTTAAGCAACCAAGGCGTCCAGCCACTATGGCAGTTCATACACGCGGTAGGTTGTCCGCCAAATGCGGCGAATCCGTGCGCGTTTAGGAAATCCTTATTATTTCGCGCTGTATCCATTTGGTCGACTTGAATCCAAAAGTGTCCTCTTTCTTCATTAGCATCAATGCTAAAAGGATACCCCGCCCAAAGCTGTGTGAGTTGCGGATAGCGGATTAGTTTGCTATATGCTAAATTCCCACCAAACTCTGTGCCTTTTGGCTTTTCAGTCTCAACGGTTACATACATATCCACATATTCGGGGAAATTTTTGCCCCAATAGTCGAATGTAGGATTATCATCGCTCAACTCAACGACACTTTTTGGCGATACCGCCAATTCCTCAGCCTTTTTGCCGCTAATATTTACGGCTAACATTACCAAAGCTATACCTATAATCACTGCAATCACAAGGATAGCTGGTAGAGTGTATGATTTTTTCATCTTTATATTCCTCCTTTAAAATTAGAAATTTCTCAAATGCCCAATGTTCTTGTGGCACGATACGCAGCTCAATGATTTATCATAGTTATGGACTATGCGTGTGGTAGGATTCACAACATTACTAGCTAATTTATCGTGGCAGCGGATACAATTATCCTGCACGACAATTTTAGTCTTTTTGGTAGGTGTGAAATTAGTCGGCAAGTCCTTTAGCGTGAAGGCGTAAGCGTGATTAAAGCCACTTTGAGCTTTCATCGTCCATTTTGCAGCAAAGCCTTCAGGGATATGACAATCATTACACGAAGCACGATTTTTGTGGCTACCCGTGCTCCAATCCTTATATACCTCATTCATCACATGGCAGTTGTTACACGCCTTTGAATCATCGCTAAAGTATGAGAATCCATTCGCATACCAAAATGTGAATGCTCCCACACCAAAGACGAATCCAATGGCTATAACAACCGCCAATGTAATAAGAGGAATAGGCTTTTTATCATTCATTCCAAAAATATCCCCCTTTTTGTCAAAAAATTTGCAAAATGCTTGTAATTTTAGTAAAAAATTTTTCAATATTTTTTGACTTAAATCAAATTTTATAAAGTTTTTGAATATTTTGTGAAGATTCTTTAGATATTTGACGGATAGATTTTGATAAATTTTTGACTATTTATATGAATCGAAATGTTTATTAGATTCGTTGCTTTGGCGAATCTAGATTCGCCCTCACAATGACAGAAAAGTAGAGAGACTCTACTTTTTGCAAAAGCAAAAAGTAGCAAAAACTTTAATAAGGATTTTTGATTTGATTTTGTCATCAGATTCGTGCAACGAATCGCAATCGAAGTAATGGCGGTGTGGCTTTTGTATTTGTAGAAAATTTCTGGCATTCGCAGACTCTAGTCTAGTCTCACGCCCGAAATTTTCTACAAGTGCTAAATCGCATACCCCAGAACAAATTGTCCCTAAATACGCTTTTTATCGTCCAAATCGCACTATTACCCACGAACTTAGCATAATTGCTAAAATCACCGCACACACGACATAAGCAAGTAAGCAACATTGCGCCATATTGCCAAATTGTTGCGATGGGATTAGATACCAGCCCTCCGAGTAAAATTCCACAAAAGCCTTGCGAAATCCCTCTAACACAACGCCTTCAGGTGGCGTAGAATAGTCGAATCCGCAGTCGCCCGTAGGCGCAAACCAGCTAGGAAACCACTTATCAAGTGGCAATCCAAAGTCAAACTTCGCGTCAGTCGAGCAACCCTGCACACCGAAAATCGCATCTTCGCTATGCGCCGCGTGGTGAATCGTATTTAGCTTTACACTAAACATTATCCCACGAATGATTCCATAAAACGCCACAATGTAGGCAATCACCTTACACGCGACATTGCGCGGATTGATTAGCGCGACAATTCCGCCTAACGCCATTACGATAAATGCGTAGCGAATATAGACGCACTGCTCACAAGGGCGCATATAGCCGTATTCTTGGAATAAGAAATGCGCCACAGCTACCAGCGCAAGGCATACAAATACCATTAGTCCCCATAGGAATCGCATATCTTGCCACCTTGCGATAGCGCAAATAGCGCGATTCACCAAAGGGAATCTCTCCATAAATTTACTCATCACCGCGCCCTCCGCTTATTTTTTAAGCAATTCTTTGACTTTATCTTGCAAATCCTGCATTGAAGTGATAGATTTTGTGTAAATCAAATATTTGCCATTTACCACAAACGCTGGGACGCCTTGCACTTTTGCCACTTCATAGCTTACTTCCCACTCTTTTAGCAAATCTTTCACAGCTTTGTCATTCAATGCTTTCTCGTAGTCTGCCTTGCTAATGCCACTAGCATCTAGCCCTGTTTGCAAAAAAGATTCAGGCTCTTTGCCGTTGCCCCAGCGATTTTTCTTAGCGTGATATTCATCAAAATACGCGCTCTCAGCTTTGTGAAACGCACCATTGCTATCAAAGTTTGATAGCTTTTTGGCATTATCTTGCACCATTGCCACCGCGAAAACTTGCGATGCGATTTTGCCATAGTCGCCTTTTTGCTCTAAATGATAAAGCTTAAATGTCGCACCACTAGGCAAAGATTTGGCGAGATTCGGCACAATTTTTGTGTATTTATAGCAAAACGGACAAGCATAGCTATAAACTTCTATCACCGTGTTTTTGGCATTTGGGATAGGATTTTTAAGCACTTCATAATCCACGCCTTCCTTTACCGCTGCATTTGCTAGGCTAACGCCAAGCATAGCTATACCGACTGCTGAAACGATTTTGCGCAACGCGCTATTTTTTGTTAATCTCATAATTGCTCCTTGTTATTTGATATATGAAACGCGTAATTATGCGCTTAACACATAACAAAGGCATAACAAAATGGATTATTGAATCTTATTTGCGATTCGCCTAAATATTTGGGTGATTCACGCTACTTTATTTTTATGCGACTTTGGTGCGGGGAAAATTCCCCGTTTTGGCGCAAAGAGAGTTCCCTACTTTGTGCGGGGTAGTTCCCCCCCCCCCCTATACGCGCATCTGCATTGGAAATACGGACGCGTCCTTTGGATTCGCACACTAGCATATAGCCCTCGCCTGAGATATTTGCGATGATTGCGTCATCTTGGAGTAGCTTTTTTATGCGCACGATAGACATTCTCACGCTATCTATGCTAGTCTCTGTGCCAAATACGCTTGATAAAATAAGCTCGTAAGGCACTAGGCGATTCGCATTGACATAAAGTAGCCAAAAGATTTTTTTGAGTTTGGGGGATAGATAAATGGGATTATTATCCAAATATATGGCGTCATTGGCGCGTTCAACGGCGATTCGTGGCGTGATATGCACTACTTCACAGCTTTTTTGCAAAAGCGCGAAATGCGCCAAAATCACTTCTAGCTCACGCATATTATAGGGGCTATTTGTAGGCGGAGATTTCGGTGTGGGCGCAAAAAACGATGATTTATGCAAGTATGCAAAAATGCAGAATTTAAAGCACTGCAATATTAACAAGTCCAAATCACTATCGCTAATGATGATAAATCCCAGCGCAGGATTCGCATATCGCACTTCCTCGATGACATACATATCATCTACGGAGTTAATCTCCACTAGCGCAATGTCATAGCTGTCCGCATAACAGGACGCAATGGCGGATTCGTCATCATTTACGAATATTTTTAGGATATTTAAATCTTTGGCAAACTCGCTTTGAATCGTCCCCGCAAGGGCGGAATCGCGCATTATAAAAATGGCGTTAAGTCGGCTTAAAACATCGCGTAGCCTCATCAACCTCCCCTATAATTTTGCATTTTGAATCTACGATTCGCCTAAATCACAACACTACAAGCGAATCGCAACGATTCGCTTGTAGATTCGCAATTATACTAGAATACGGCGGTAATTCTACTTGTAACGCGCCACGAATCCACTTTATTTGGATTGCCACCAGCTGTTGTGTGTTGATATTTGTTTAAGCAATCCCAAAAGAATCCAACGCCCCAAGCAAACCCTTTCAATTCAGGAATCTTAACACCAATCATAGGACCTACATATAATATATGTGAGCCATCACTACTATATGGTTGTTTAATATCTGTTCTATAAAAAGTGGTGTCATAATTTAACTCTAAACCAGCATACAAATAATCAATAAAGGCATAATGATACCCAGCTTTTACAGAAATAGACGGATTTTTGAAAACTCCACTTGCATTTTGGGTATTTGTATTTGCTCTAAAGTCAAACACAAATCGCATTGAATCATAAAGCCAAGTTAGTCCTAAGTCAAAGCCAAAGCCCCAAGCTCCACTCATACCCCCACTTGTAGGCATAGTGATTATATAATTTGAAGCTAACATAATCCTAGATTCGCCCACTTGTTCAGCTAAATGTTGTTTGTGAATAATCATCTCTAAAATACCTGTTGCGCCAAACATTCTACCATTGCCACCACTTTTTTTGACTTGATACATTTGCGGAGCAAGAATGTTAATGTCCCATTTACTGCCTAAACCAAACCTTAATACAGGCACAAAATTATTACGATAGATTTTACCTTCAGCAGTGTATGCTTGTGTAAAATTGTAATTTAATACCAATGCACCATCGCCTTTTTGCACTGCTGTCCCACCTAAAAATGTCGCTACGCCATTACCCGGGGTAGGCACTCCGCTACCTGCCACAGGTGCTTGTGATTCGACCTCGTCCTCCGCCAAAATAGGCGTCCATAAAACCGCCACCATACTAAAAGCTAGTAATGCACATTTAAGTTTTTTCATTTTGTCCTCCTTTTTTTGAATCAAATCTCAAATGCGCCACAATTCTAAAAAATTGACATAATATTTTCATAACTTTTTGGTGAATCTTGTGCGATTCGTAGTTTTTTGCTTTAAAATGTAAGTGGGTTTATGAAAAAAGTAGAAAGTTTTAAAATTTGCTTGATTAACTAATCTTAATCATACACCTTGCTTCTATGCGCTATATCAATAGCGTAAATAATCAACTCGCTATCAATTATCTCGCATATTATGCGATAATCTCCCACACGATACCGCCAGAATCCAGAGAGATTCCCTACCAATGCTCTGCCTCTGTCGCGTGGATTTTCTAAGGTTTGTAATTCTTGTGTGTAGTCTTTTATGCGCTTTTGAATCGCGCTATCTAGCTTTTTGAATTGCTTTTGCGCGTTTTTAGAGTAGATAAATCGCATTAGATTCCTAACTGCTTATAAAATTCATCAGCTTCTATGCCTTTATCTCCACCTAGCCTATTCTCGCGCCCTTTTATCGCTATGGCTAAGTCCTCCAAATCCTCCAAATAAGCCTCCAAAGCCTCTTGCATTAGCTTTTCTTTGGGGATTTCTTGCTCTTTGGCAATGATATTATACGCATCTTGCAATTTTTGTGGCAAATCCAAAACTATGTCCATTTTTAACTCCTTTATTTTTTATGGCATTATAGCATTACTTTGTGTAGATTTATAATCGTGGGATTCGTGCAAAACAAAATAAGATTTTGTTATAAATTTTTTATGCGCTTATACCAAAATCGTTTCGCATTTTTAAAAATTTCAACAAGAAAGGAGACAAATATGTTTGGACAAAAAATGCCTCACAGATTCGTGAGTAAAAAAATCGCATCAAGCGTAGTGCTTGCAAGTGCGTTAATCGTAGGTTTGCCATCTATGGCATTAGCAGCGGGTGGAGCGACAGGACCAAAGGTGAATTTCATAGCACCGGGCAAAATCGGCTCAATCATTGTAAATCCTTATGGCATCGCGCCACTAACGGCTATAATCGAAAATGGCGGATATGATATAAGGAATGCTAAAGTAACCGTAGAGGGCAAGAGAGGCGGACAGACTATCAGCTATCAAGTAGCGGATACTCAGCTAAAAACACATAGAGGAATCCCTATCTTTGGACTATATGCAGACTACAAAAACCAAGTTAGCGTGGAATATGATAAATATTTCGGCGGTAAAAAAGAGCGCGTAAAAGAAAAATACACTATCAATACAGCACCCATTTACGGCGATGTAACGGGATTGCAAGAAGGTGGCGTATTTTTTAGCGAAATCGATGTGAAAAAAGTCGATTCGGCATTCAAAAATAGGCTTTATTTTATGAATCACTTGGCGCAAAATAGGCTATCAGCTCAAGCTGTGTGGAATAATCCCACAGGTGGTGCGCTAGAGTGGGACTTTGCTCCGCATAATTATATCATTGACACCAAAGGCGAAGTGCGCTGGTATATGCTACCTGATAAAATCTATGGCAGAGATACTATCTACAAATCTGGCGCGATGATGGGATTCCGTCAAAACCAAGATGGCGCATTATCGTGGGGATTCGGACAGCGATATGTGAAATATGACATTATGGGACGCGAAGTCTTTGATAGACGACTACCAGCAGGATATAATGACTATTCGCATTTTATGTATCCAGCAACTGAGGGCAAAGCAAAGGGACATTATTTCTTACGCGTGGCTAGTTCTAACTACAAACGACCAGATGGCAAAAATGTTCGCACTGTTAGAGATGTCATCATCGAAGTTGATGAAAATGGTAAGGTGATTGATGATTGGAGATTGTTTGAGATTTTAGACCCATATCGCGACACCAATGTAAAAGTGCTAGACCAAGGTGCTGTTTGCTTAAACATTGACGCAAGTCAATCTGGGCATACGCTAAGTGCTGAGGAATTAGCAAAATTAGATGACAATGACAAATGGGGCGACATAGCAGGGACAGGCGCAGGGCGAAACTGGGCGCATGTCAATAGTGTGTATTATGACGCAGAAGACGATTCAATCATCATTTCATCTCGCCACCAAAGCGCAATGTTTAAAATCGGGCGTGATAAAAAAGTCAAGTGGATTGTCGGAGCGCATAAAGGGTGGAAAGATTCCTTTAAATATGCTTTATTGCAACCTGTCGATTCAAAAGGCAATAAAATTGTGTGCGAAGATGAATATAGCAAATGTCCGGGCTACCTAAATAAAAACGGCGGATTCGACTGGACTTGGACGCAACATACAGCATTTAAAATTGACGCAAAATCAAAAGGCGATATTTTATATCTATCAGCATTTGATAATGGCGACACACGCGGTATGGAGCAACCTACATTTCCTACCGATAAATATTCTCGCGCGGTAATTTACAAAATAGACCAAAAGAAAATGACAATCGAGCAAATTTGGGAATACGGCAAAAATCGTGGCAATAAGTGGTATTCGCCCGTTACTTCAATCACAGAATTTATCCCCAAAACAAACTCTGTGGTTGTGTATAGTGCGACTGCTGGGCTTGATATGACACAATTTGCAAAAATGAAAGTTGTGCCTATTTTGCAAGAATTTAAGTGGAATCCAAAAGCAAACGCACCTGAAAAAGAGCCAAGCGTTGAGATTCAACTACACGGCACACCTATTGGCTATCAAGCATTGCCATTTGATGTGGATTTAGCCTTAGGACAATAACTTAAGTCTATGAATCTGCTTAAGCGGATTCATAGCCATTGCACCCCACTTTAAAAACTAAATTACCTCTTTAAATTTGCATATTTGGCGAATCGCAAGATTCGCCAAAATGATTTGTGATGAATCTTAAAAAATAAAATCGCTCAAATTATATTTTTCAAACTCCTATAATGCTTATCTAATCGCTTTTTCTTATATCACTTATGATATAAATTTTTATGAAATTATAACGCGATAGTTTTTAGCGTGGCAATTTATTTAAAAAATGCGCATTTTTATAATTTTGTTATAAATTTTTTATAACGACATTTTATAATTTTCCCGCATTCCAAAATCAAAACTTCAAGGAGGCTAAAAATGAATGCAAACAATATTAAAAAGGTTATGACAAGTGCGGCGTTAGCGACTGCTCTGCTTACAGGGCTTAGCTTACCTGCTCTTGCCATTGGCGGTCCAAGCGGTCCTGCGATTACTTATCGCTCTCAGGGCAAAATCGGCGAAGTGGTGGTGAATCCTTATGGATTAGCACCCTTAACTGCGGTAATCAAAAATGGTGGCTATGTGATTCAAAACGCAAAAGTAACCATCGCACCAAAGCGAGGCGGACAAACCATAAGCTACACACTCGCGGATAAGCATTTGCGAACTCACGCGGGAATCCCTGTCTTTGGGCTTTATGCGGGTTACAAAAATAGCGTATCCGTAGAATATGACAGAATCTACAATGGCAAAAAAGAGCGAGTAAAAGAAACTTACAGCATTTACACTGCCCCACTTTACGGACAATCCGCAGGTGAAGGCAATGGCGTATTTTTCAGCAAAATCGATGTGAAAAAAGTCGATTCGGCATTCAAAAATCGCCTTTATTTCGTAAATAACATAGGCTCAGATAAAAAAGGCGTAAAAATCGTGTGGAATAACCCAGCAGGTGGCGCATTAGAGTGGAATTACGAGCCACAAAACTTTATCATCGACACAGAGGGCGAAGTGCGCTGGTATATGTTGCCTGACAAAATCTATGATATGAGTTCCGCCTACAATGCGGGAGTTATGATGGGATTCCGCCAAAATGATGACGGCGCATTATCGTGGGGATTCGGACAACGATATGTGAAATACGACATTATGGGACGCGAGATTTTCAATCGAAGATTGCCCGAATCTTACAATGACTATTCGCACTATATGTTCCACGCCACAGGGGGCAAATCAAAGGGGCATTATTTCTTGCGCGTGGCTAGTTCTAACTACAAACGCCCCGATGGCAAAAATGTCCGCACCGTGCGCGATGTGATTTTAGAAGTTGATGAAAACGGCAACGCCGTAGATGAGTGGAGATTGTTTGAGATTTTAGACCCATATCGTGATAATGTCATCAAAGTGCTAGACCAAGGGGCTGTGTGCCTAAACATTGACGCAAGTCAAGCTGGACACACGCTAAGCGATGAGGAATTAGCAAAGTTAGATTCAAGCGATAGATTCGGCGATATTGTCGGCACAGGCGCAGGACGAAACTGGGCGCATGTCAATAGCGTGTATTATGACGCGGAGGACGATTCAATCATCATTTCATCTCGCCACCAAAGCGCAATGATTAAAATCGGACGCGACAAACAAGTCAAATGGATTGTCGGCGCACACAAAGGGTGGAAAGACAAATTTAAAAGCGCACTCTTGCAACCTGTCGATTCAAAAGGCAATAAAATCAACTGCACCGATGAGCAAAGCAAATGCCCCGGATACAGCAATAAAAACGGCGGATTCGACTGGACTTGGACGCAACACACAGCATTTAAAATCGACTCCAAATCCAAAGGCGACATTCTCTACCTATCGGCGTTTGACAATGGCGATTCGCGTGGTATGGAGCAGCCTACATTCCCTACCGATAAATATTCTCGCGCGGTAATTTACAAAATAGACCAAAAGAAAATGACTATCGAGCAAGTGTGGGAGTATGGCAAAAATCGTGGCAATCCGTGGTATTCGCCCGTTACTTGTATCACTGAATTTATCCCTGATACAAATTCTGTGATGGTGTATAGCGCGACTGCGGGAATGAGCTTTAACATAGCCACAGGGCAACCTTCTGGCGCACCTAAGCCATTCATCAATGAATTTAAGTGGAATCCAAAAGCAAACGCACCTGAAAAAGACCCAAGCGTTGAGATTCAAATCTACGATTCAATGGGCTATCAAGCATTCCCATTTGATGTCAAAAAGGCGTTTAGTAAGTAATTTTAACCGCTAAATGCGACTAGATTCGCGCTAAAATAAGTGCGAATCTAGGGTGAATCTTACAAAGATTCGCCTAATTTCACTGCTATTTTTAATAAAATTTCCATTACAATTACAAACTCCAAACCAAAAATATAAAGGATAAAAAATGAGAAGTGATGTAATCAAAAAAGGCTATTTAAAAGCTCCGAATCGCTCATTATTACGGGCTTGTGGTGTGAGTGAGGAGGACTTTGATAAGCCCTTTATCGGCGTGGCAAATAGCTACATAGACATAATTCCCGGGCATTTTTACCTGAATGAATACGCCCAAATCATCAAGGACGAAATCCGCAAAAATGGCTGTGTGCCCTTTGAGTTTAACACCATAGGCGTTGATGATGGCATAGCTATGGGGCATAATGGTATGCTCTACTCGCTCCCTAGCCGTGAAATCATCGCTAATTCGGTGGAATCTGTGATGAATGCACACCAGCTTGACGCGCTAATTTGTATCCCAAACTGCGATAAAATCACGCCCGGAATGCTTATGGGTGCGCTACGCGTGAATGTGCCAACGATTTTTGTAAGTGGCGGTCCTATGATGGCGGGATTTAGCGAAAAGGGCGAGAAACTCACGCTAAATAGCGTGTTTGAAGCAGTAGGCGCGTATGAGGTAAAAAAAATAGATGAGGCAGAACTCAAAGACATAGAGTGCAAAGCCTGTCCTAGCGGTGGGTCTTGCTCGGGGCTATTTACAGCAAACTCGATGAACTCACTTTGCGAAGCACTAGGAATCGCCCTAAGTGGCAATGGCACGGCATTAGCACAAAGCAAGGAGCGTGAGGAGCTACTGCGCCAAGCCGCAAGGCGAATCTGTGAAATCGCCCTGCAATCCCTTGAAGATTCTAGAATCGAGGAACGCTACAAAATTCGTAATATCATCAATGCAAGCGCGATTCGCAATGCAATGGTGGTGGATATGGCTATGGGTGGGAGCTCAAATACGATTTTGCATATCCTTGCGATTTCGCGCGAGGCGGGCGCGCCACTAGATATACGCGAACTTAATGACATTAGCAAAAAAATCGCGCATATCGCCAAAGTCGCGCCGAGTTTGCCCGAAGTGGCTATGGAAGATGTCGGCAACGCAGGGGGCATAAACGCGCTTATCAAAGAAATCTCGCGCAGGGATAACGGGCTACTTGACTTAGACGCGCTCACTATCACGGGCGAAAGCTTAGGCGAGCGCGTGAAAGACGCGACAATCAAAGATGAGCGCGTAATCCACAAGGTAGAAAACGCCTACTCACAAGTGGGCGGACTAGCGATACTCTTTGGCAATCTCGCAGAGCAAGGCTGTGTGATAAAAACAGCGGGAATCACAGGAGAGCGCAAATTTAGTGGGAAAGCCGTGTGCTTTAATAGCCAAGATGAAGCGATAAAGGGCATCATCAAGGGCAAAGTGCAAAAAGGCGATGTGTGCGTGATACGGTATGAGGGACCAAAGGGGGGACCGGGAATGCAAGAAATGCTAAGCCCCACAAGCCTCATAATGGGAATGGGGCTAGGCGCAGATGTCGCACTCATCACAGATGGGCGGTTTAGCGGGGCAACAAGGGGGCTAAGCATAGGGCATATCAGCCCAGAAGCGGCTGAAGGCGGACTAATCGGGCTACTAAAAGACGGCGACATAATCGACATAGATGTGGATAGCTACGCAATCAGCGTGCGACTAAGTGAAGCGGAAATAGCCAAGCGCAGGGCGGAATTTAAGCCCATAAATAAGCCACTACACTCGCGGTGGCTCGCGCAATATCAAAAGCTAGTGAGTAATGCAAGTAATGGTGCGGTGCTGGACTTGGGGTGGTTTGAGTAGGATTTAATACTTTATTTGATAATATTTGCGAAATTTCAAAATTGAAAGGATAAAAAATGAGCAAAACCATAGAACCAGAAAAACAAAGTGTAAAGGTTTGTTTAAGTCGCAAGTCATACTACATAGATTTTTATCAAAGAGAATATGTTTGGGGGAAAGAGACAGCACAAACCTTACTTGATGATATTTTTTATATTTTTGAGCTAAGTTACAATGAGCATAAAAATAGTGAAATCAGTAAAAACATTATGGAAAAATATAGCTGGTATTACCTCAATGTATATATAACAAATCGAGTGGAAGGAAAATCTTATATTGTAGATGGACAACAAAGACTCTCTACTCTTACCCTTATAGCAACAAAACTTTATCATAAATTACAAGATAATGACAATTTCAAATCATTGCTCAAAGATTGTATATTTAGCAACGATGGCTTTGATGATATTTTCAATTTGGATAACGAAAAAAGACATAGGGTTATGGATTGCATATTTAACAATAAAGGATATCCCACCGAATTTAAAAATAAAACAGAAGAAACACTTGTTGAACGCTATAAAGATATATCAAAATATATTGTAATAAGTTTAAAAACGAAATAGATTCTAATAAATTGCGCTTATTTGTTTTGTATTTTTTAGAGAGGTTGGTTTTGGTTGAATTAGACATTAGTCAAAATGATACACCTATGGTATTTGAAGTCATAAATGATAGAGGTGAAGTGTTAAAACCATTTGAGATACTAAAAGGCAAACTTATAGGGGCATTACCAAAAGATGATGTAGAAACCTTTTGTATAAAATGGGATAGTGCATTGTCGCCTTTGACAGAATCCGAAGATGATTTTTTCAGCGATTTAATTAAGTCAAAGTTTGTTTTTAAAAGAAATTCTGCTATGGAAAAATCTATAAACAACGAATACCATAGATATATTTTTGATAACAATGAAATAGCCCAAAACTTAGGCTTTCATAAACAAAATGAAAATCACATAAAAAATATCAAAAAATTCATTAGTGAGGATATTTGCTATTATGCGAAACTTTATGCAAAAATCATTCAAATTGATAATGAGTTTTTAGAATATACTGATATAAACGAACTATCTGGGCAATATCAAAATATACTCTCTGCTTGTGTGATAGAAGACAAACAAGAAAATGAAAAGATAGAGATTATAGCCAAAGAATATGACAGGTTGTGGGTTTTACTAAATCTTAATGGAATCTATGATAGCAATGAATTTCAAGAAATTTCTTACAAACTTAATGAGCTTTTAAAAGGTGCAGATATTCAAAACTATAAAGATATTTTTGACAAAGTAATAAAAGACGCTATCAAAGAAGTAAAAGGCGTTGTAGAGGTTAATTCATTGTTAGATTATGCAAGTTTTGTAAGCAGAAATTATACCAACCTAAAAACTCGTTCGTTGCGATATTTATTTGCTAGAGTTGAAAAATATATTTGTGATAATATAAATCAAACACCACAAAGTAGTGTTTTTGATATTTCAACAAAAACAGGTGATAAAACAGGCTACCATATAGAACATATATTATCGCGCAATGAGACAAATAAAAACTATTTTGAAAATGATGAAGAGTTTGAAGAACAAAGAAATTTGCTTGGCGGATTGTTACTTTTAAAAGGTAAAGAAAATATATCATCAGGCAATGAGGAATACACCGACAAACTAAAAACTTATAGTAATTCATTAGTTTGGGGACATTCACTTTGTGATGATTTTTACCATTCAACACATAAAGGCTTTATAAATTTTAATAATAGAGTTTTTGCAAATAAAGATATAAAATTTAAGCCTTATCAAAAATTTGATAAAGTAGCTTTGCACGAGCGCACAAAACTTTTATATGAAATTGTAAAAATCATTTGGGAAGTGGATAGATAACAAGTTTATGTGGCAGATATTAGCCACATAAAGTTTTGTTGTAAATCTAGTATTTCAAAATACTTGTCTTTGTAATGGGTAAATATTAAATACACTATTGATTTTTGCAGATTTACCAAAATTGCGCAATTTGTTAGATTCAACCTCACATAATATCAACCACAATCCACCTCTACCCTTTTGGGCGGAATGTTTTGATGATAGATTCATCTGTCTCTAAGTAATCTCCGCCGATTAAATCTAAGCAATATGGCACAGCGGGGAATACCGCATCTAAGCATTCTTTGATGCTTTTTGGTTTGCCGGGCAAGTTGATTATCAAAGATTCGCCACAGATTCCAGCGCTTTGGCGCGAGAGTATCGCTGTGGGGACATAGCGCAAACTCACGCTTCGCATTAGTTCGCCAAAGCCCGGTAACATTTTTTGGCACACCGCTTCGGTTGCCTCCACGGTTACATCGCGCTTGGCTGGTCCCGTGCCACCTGTGGTTAGAATAAGTGAGCATTCTTTCGCCAAATCTAGCAACGCACCTTTGATTACCGCAAATTCATCGCTCACTAGGCGGTATTTCGCCTCCCATTGGGTGGTGAGATAGCTTCGCAAGACTTCGGCTATCGCCTTTCCGCTTATGTCCTCATACACGCCACTAAACGCCCTATCAGACGCCACTAAAATGCCTATTTGAACGATTTTATCTTGCATTTTGCCCCCTTATCATTGCAAATTCCCGCAAATCTCTACGCCACGAATCCACGCTACCATTTGAGCGAATCTATCCATTCCAAAACCTCTTTGTGATTATTTAAATCAAGTGTCGCCTTGCCCTTAAATGCTGGATTCGCGGGATTTATCGTGGCAATGGCGTTTGCATTTTCCACATCATACTCCACAAATTCATCGCGCACCACGCAGATTCGCCGATATGGCATAGTCTTAAAGCCCTCGATAAAGATATAATCCAGCGGTTCGCAGTGATTTAGCAAATCCATCACTATATCATTTTGTAGCCCCTTATTTAGGCGAATCGTAGTCTGCTTGGGCGAGATTACCGCGACATCTGCGCCAGATTCAAAGAATTTATAGCTGTCTTTGCCGATTGTGTCAAATACGACTTTGTTTTTGGGGTCGTGCTTGATTACGCCGACTTTAAATTCAGGGATTAAAATCTTGCAAAGTCCCTCAATTAGCGTGGTTTTGCCACTATTGGAGACGCCAGAAAAAGCTATGATTTTTGTCATTTTTTGCCCTTGAAAAATTCGTCATTGCGAGAATTGCAAAGCAATTCGTGGCAATCTTTAAATCTATGGATTACCACGCGCGATTTTTCGCGCTCGTAATGACGGATATTTTTAGCACAAAATCCCCGCGCCACGCAGTTTTTTGCTCCTATCTTGCGCGTAGATTCGTGCGCCATTTTTAATGTCATACTTCCATATCGGCGCATTTGCCTTAAAATCCTCAATAAATTCATCATAAATCGCCAACGCACCTTTTCGGTTGCGCGATAAAATCCCGCACATAAAAGATGATTCGCCCACCTTCACATCGCCTTTTGAGTGCGCCATTAGGATTTGCAAATTTGGCTCAATAATTTGTGCCTTTTTTTGCCACGAATCTAGCCAAGATTCAAGCAGTGGCAAGTAAATATCAAACGACAACGCGCTTATTTCATTTTCCGCGCGGACAATGCCGATAAACAAACTCACCGCACCAAAATTCCGTTTCCTAGCAATCTTTTCCCACAAATTTAGCATTTCATTTGTGTTAATCGCGCCATTTTTTATCCAAAGATTTTGCGCTCTATCGCCCTTAGATTCGCTCATCGATTCGCCTCCAAGATTCGCCCTATCCGCCACATACAGGCGGGAGAAGCGAAATCTCATCGTTATTTTCAAACACAATCTCACTAGGATTTTGGATAATCTTATCATTCAAAGCCACCGCACAAAGCGGTATCCAATCCTTTAGCTCAGCGATTTTGCCTAGCTCTGCCTTTAGCTCGGCGAAATTTTTGCAATCCAAATCCATCGAATCTAGCCCAATAGGTCCCAAAAAATGCACTTTTATCATAAAATCCTCCCTTAAAGTTTGAGTAAATCATCTAGCAAAATTATATCCACAAAATCGCCTTTTTGGTAGCTTTTTTGTCGCAAAATCACAAATGCGCCATTAAAATCATTTACCATATATGAGCTACGATTTTTGCGCGGAAGCACGGCATAAAATCCCTCCTCCACGCTTAAATCCGCTATATCAAAGCAAAGTCTGTCATTTTTGCTATTATCCATATCACAAAGCAATTTGCCCTTTTTTATGGGGATTTTTGGGGTTTGGCAAAGCATTTTTTGCATTATGATTCGCCCAAAGAGCAAAAAGCTAACAATGCTTGAGCTAGGATTGCCCGGCAGTGCGAAAATATGCTTATCATCGCCACATTTAATATGTGCGATGACTTTGCCCGGCTTTATCCGCACACCGCTAAAAACGCACTCGCCAAACTCACGAATAATATCCTTTGTAAAGTCAAAATCGCCCTTACTCATACCGCCCGTGGTGATGACAATGTCGTTGTGATGAAGCGCGTTTGCGATGGATTCGCGGATATTTTGTGGGCTATCTTGCAAAAGCGGATAGATGGTAGATTCTGCGCCCAAAGCCTTTGTAATGGCGCAAAGCGCGTGATTATTGGAGCTGTAAATATAATTTTGGCGTTTTGGGATAGTGCCTAGCTCAATTAGCTCATCGCCACCGCTTAAAATACCTACGCGAATCTTGCGATAAACGCTAAGCAAAATATTATGATTTTGTGCCAAAATGCCAATAGAAAAGGGCGTTAGAAGCGTATTTTTGGGGAGCAAAATGCTGTCTTTTTGATAGTTTTCGCCCACTTTGCGGATATGATTCCACGCTTTTACGCTCTCATTTTTATGCAAAAAAATCCGCTCATTTTTCACTTCTACACTTTCCACAATCACCAAACAATCCGCATTTTGTGGCATTTTCGCACCTGTAAAGGTTTTGATGCACTCGCCTTTTTGAATCGCATAAGATTCGGCGTTTCCTGCTTTATTGATACTTGCGATTTTTAGCCCAATACTTTGTAAATCCCACAAATCAGCCGAGTTAAACGCATAGCCGTCCATATTGGAAGTGTGAAATTTGGGATTATCGCTAGTCGCCAAAATATCCTCGCTAAGCACCCGCCCCACGCATTCGTTGATAAATACGCGTTCAGTCCCCATTGGCGCAACGCCTAGCGATTTAAGTCGCTCCACGCACGATTCAAAGCTAATATTTTGCATCATCGCTCCATAAATTTTTTAAACGCGATTCTAGCAAAAAAATTCTATCATTGTGAGATTTGGCTTTAGTTGATTTGTAATCCACACAAATCTAAATTATATGCGAATCAAAATAGCCTCGCTTGGTGGATTATGTTTGTGGTGATTATGGAGGATTCTACTTTTTGCAAAAGCAAAAAGTAGCAAAAACTTTTGCAAAGATTCGCACTTCGTGCGGAATTATTTATTTTTTGGATTGCTTCGGCAATAAAATCGCCTCGCAATGACGGAATATTATAGATTCGCGCTTGATTCGTAACCGATTCGTGCAACGAATTGCAATCGAAGTAATTGCGGTGTGGCTTTTGTATTTGTGGAAATTTTTGGGTGTGAGACTAGACTAATTGTCTGCGAACACCCAAAAATTTTTACAAGTGCGAAAAATGCACCCAAGAACAAATTGTTTTGCGCTATACTCTCGCTTCTTCGCGTCTTTGTAAGTATTCCCACCTCTCATTCACATCTTTTTGGATTATCTCAATGATATGCTCATTTTCTTTTTTAAACAAATGCTTGAATCGCCCCTGCGCTGCGAGATAGTCGCGCACAGGCAAAATATTTTTCGGGCGATAAGTGATATTTAGCTCTTTACCATCAATGATTTCAAATAGCGGAAACACCAGCGAATCCACCGCCAAATCGCTCACCTCAACGGTTTGATTCGCGTTAAACTTCCACTCAGTCGTGCAAGCACTCATCGCGTTGATAAAAGTCGGTCCGTCCGTGTCAATAGCGCGTTTGATTTTTTTATTCATATCTTTCCATTTGTTTGGCGCAACTTGCGCGACATAGGGTGCGCCGTGCGCTGCCATAATGGATAGCAAATCCTTTTTCTTTTCCTTTTTGCCGTAGCTCACATCACCAGCGGGAGAAGTGGAGGTGCTTGAGCCTAGCGGAGTTGAGCCACTGCGCTGTCCGCCTGTATTGGCATAGACTTCGTTGTCAAGGCAAATGTAGGTTATATCGTGTCCGCGCTCAAAGCAACCGCTAATCCACTGAAAGCCAATATCATAAGTGCTACCATCGCCACCAAATGCGACAAATTTGGGCTTTTGCCCTTTGTAGCGTCCTTTTCTAGCAAGTGCCTTATACATTGCTTCTGCTCCAGCCACCGCCGTGCTACCATTTTCAAAGCCTATGTGAATCCAAGGCACATTCCAGCTCGTATATGGATAAACCGCCGTTGAAACCTCCAAGCAACCTGTCGAAGTGCCAAGCAAAAGCGGTGCTTCTGTGGCGTTTAGCACTTCCCTTACAATCATTCCGTGCGCACAGCCCGGACAAAGCAAATGCGAACCCTCGAATCGCTCCGCAACATTTGAAAATTGCTTTAAATTTTTAATCTCTCGTGTCATTTTTGCCTCCTAATTAAATCCCAATTTTTTCCCGCGCAATCCTATGAATTGCTGCGTGGGGTGCGTTAGCTTTTTAGCCTTTGCATTCGCGCTTAGCTCATCATAGACTTCCTCTAAATGCTTTTGCGTCAAATCCCTGCCACCAAGCCCATAAATATAGTTTGAAATCACAGGATATTTTGTCGAATCTGCTTGATAAATCGCAGCCGTAGTTTCATTAAAGAGCATTCCCATTGCTCCAGCGGGGAGACTTCTATCTAGCACGGCAATGGCTTTGGCATTTTTAAGCACATTGCCTAGTTGCTTATAAGGGAATGGGCGCAGAGTGCGAATCGATGCCACGCCTGTCTTTAAGCCTTTTTTACGCGCATTATTACTTGCTAGACGCGCAGATTCGACCGTTGTGCCAAGTGCGACAATGATTAGCTCAGCGTCATCGCAATCATAACTTTCCACAAGATTATATTTGCGCCCCGTTAGCTTCGCAAAATCCGCGAAAACTTCCTCAATCACGGGTGCGGAGTTCATAATAGCATTATGCAACTGCGCCTTATGCTCGAAATGCCAATCCTCCTCTGTCTGTGAGCCGTAAGTAACGGGCTTACTAAAATCTAACATAGGATTATGTGGCTTGTAATCGCCGATAAATTTATATGCTTCCTCATCGCTTAATGGCGCGACATTTTGCGCGGTGTGAGAGCAGATGAATCCATCTTGATTTACAATCACAGGCACACGCACACGCAAATCCTCTGCGATTCTAAATCCCATAAGGTTAAAGTCATAAGCCTCTTGCGGATTGTAAGTGCAGAGATTTATCCACCCTGTATCACGGCTTAAATACATATCGCTGTGGTCGCCATTGACATTTAGCGGAGAGGCGAGGGCGCGATTCACCAAATTTAGCAAAATAGGCAATCGCATACCCGAAGCCTGATAAAGCACCTCCACCATTAGGGCGAATCCTTGTGAGCTAGTCGCCGTAGCCACGCGCCCACCAGCTGCTGCCGCGCCCACGCACCCGCTCATCGCTGCGTGCTCAGATTCAACCATTACAAATTCGCCATCAATGTAGCCATTGCTTACAAAGCTACCATAATTTTGCACTATCGGCGTTGAAGGCGTAATCGGATACGCCGCCACGACATCGATTTGCGCTTGTCTCATCGCTTGAGAGGCTGCCATATTGCCGTCCCAAACTTCCATCTTTTGTAGGTTCATAGTCTTTGCCATTATTCTCCCCCTTTGTTTTTTGGCTCTTTTTGGGGCCAATTTTTTAAGATTTCTGCGTTGTCATCAATGTCATTATACATTAAAAGCGACTTTGGATTGCTAGGACACACGCTTGAGCAAACGCCACAGCCTTTGCAATGCGTGTAATCAACGCCTTGCAGCTTGTCATTTCGCGCGATAATTGAGCTATCTGGGCAATAAAGCCAACAATTAAAGCAGTTTATGCAATGCTCTGCGTTAAATACGGGCTTTTCTACGCGCCAATGCGCCACACTCGCGGTATATGAGTTATTTTGCGTGTAGTTTCTATCCTCTTGCTGTTTGTTGATATTATCGCTTTCATCGGCGAATGGAAACAGCACCGAGCCGATTTCAAATTCATTCCAACCTTTATGCTCCATTTTCTCCCCCTTATTTTACTTCGTTAAAAGCGCGTTTTATGGCTTCCATATTTTTGTCAATCACCGCTTGTGGTAGCTTTTTGCCAAGCACCTTTTTAAATGACTCTAAGAAAAAGTCTAGCTCCAGCATTCCGCTAACTTTCATTAGCGCACCTAACATTGGCGCATTTGGTATGGGCTTACCTAGCGTTTCTTGCGAGATTTTAATGCAATCAAGCACAAACACTTCTTTGCCTTTTAGCTCTGGCTTTTTGGCGATTAGCTCATCTTTGCTTAAATGCGTGGTGATGATATATTTCGTGCTATCTTTTTCAAATTGACAAATATCCGTGATAAAAGTCAGCCCCGGGTCGATGACAAGGACATAGTCTGGATTCATAAACTTTTCGTGGTTTAAAATTGCGTTGTCATCAATGCGATTATATGCCGTCATCGCTGCGCCACGCTTTGCAGAGCCGTAGAATGCGAATGCTTGGACTTGTTTGCCCGTTTGCGAGACTACATCTGCCAAGCCTTTCGCACCCGTAACCGCGCCTTGTCCAGCGCGAGAATGCCACCTAATTTCTAACATAATATCTCCCTTCTTTAAAAATTATGAAATGCGATTTTATAATTTCGCTACTTAAAATTTGATTTTTGCGCTTTTAGAAAAATGCGATTTGGCGCAAAAATGTTTCATTTTGATATAATTTTGGGATTTTATTAAAAAAAGGATTGCTATGAAGTGCAACATTACGCGCGAATCTTGCGTTTTACAATCAAATAATTTGCAGATTTGCTATGATATTTATTTGGATTCAAGCCTTGAAAGTGCGCAGTATAAAGGGCTAGTGCAAATCGCACACGGAATGGTAGAGCATAGGGGCAAATATAGTGGAATCGCGGAATTTTTAGCGAAAAATGGATTTATCGTGGCGGTAAATGACCACCGCGGACACGGCGATTCGGTGAATTATGATTTAGATTCGCGTAAATATTTGGGCGAATCTAATGAATTTGATTCGGGCAAATATGGCGAATCCGCCGAATCCAAAAAATCCGCCGATTCGAGCGATTCGAGCGAATCCGCCGAATCCGCGCCTAAAATCCGCGAAAAAATCTATTTGGGCGAAATGGGCGCAAATGGCTTTGAATCCGCGCTAGATGATATGCACAATCTGCATTTAGCCCTAAAAGCGCGTTTTAAACCGCGCAAATTTATTTTAATCGGGCATTCTATGGGTTCGCTTTTGTCGCGCCGATTTTTGCAGGAATATGAGGATTGTTTGGATATGCTGATTTTGTGCGGGACACCCAAACCAGAGCCTTTTGTCAATGTTGGCATTGCGTTTTTGCGTATTTTGCGCTGCTTTGGGCTAAATAATATCGCGCGTAGCGTTGCAAATAAATTCTCACTGCTCTCTTTTAACGCCAAATACGCAAAAATCGATACTTTGGCAAATGGCAAAAATAGCGGACAAATGTGGATAAACCGCGACACAAACGAGCTAAAGCGCAATTTGGCGGATAAAAAAACGCGCTTTATTTTTAGCATAAATAGTTTTATCAATCTTTTTGTGGGCTTAAGGCGCGTGTTTAGCCCATATCCGCGCAAGGTGGCGAATCCCGCCTACGAATCGCGTTTGCCGATTTTATTTATCAGTGGCGAAGATGATGCGTGTGGAGGCTTTGGCAAGGGCGCATTAAAGGCGTTCAAACATATCATCGCGCAAGGTTACGGCAACGCAAAGATTATTCTTTACGCAAACGCAAGGCACGAGCTATTTTTAGAGCTAAACAAAGATGAGGTTTTGGGAGATTTATTGCGATTCATAGAGCGCAATCTATGAGATTTTTTATCACGCTTTGGGTGATTTTGGCGAATCTTTAGCGCGAATCGCCCCAAATGCGCCTTTACGCGCCTTTATTTTTGTAGCATCACCTGCATTTTATCGCTTGTTAGCGTTATCCCATCGCCACTCTCTGCCACACTAAATTTGCCTACCAAATTTT
This sequence comes from Helicobacteraceae bacterium, assembly GCA_050873665.1. Lineage (GTDB taxonomy): Bacteria > Campylobacterota > Campylobacteria > Campylobacterales > Helicobacteraceae > NHYM01. The sequence goes on along the minus strand of JBNMJF010000002.1, from coordinate 872 downwards.
GCAAGAAAATATGCTCGAAATTATTTGCCTTTTTGTCGCACATCATCTTTGTAGAACCGCCATTTGTGGAGATTTCGATAGTTTCGCTATTCACGCGCTCAAAATCAGTGAAGTAATTATTACAGCCAGTGTTGCCGTAGATTCGCACTCCATCAACGCCAAAAGTCGCGCCACTCACGGCATTTAGAGTTTTACCACCCACCACAATCTGCAGGATTTTATACTCCGCCTTATTTGGCAAAAGCTCCTCACTCTCCACGCTCACCGCGTTATCCTCATTTATGCTTCCCGCACCAAACGCCACGACAATCCCAAGCATACAAGCTAAAAAAATCTTTCTCATCATTTTATCCTTTCAATTTCATTTACAATCTCAGCCTTTGATTTTGGCTCTACAAGGCGATTGCCGACTTCTACGCCGTCTTTGAAAAAAATCAGCGTGGGGATTCGGCTAATCTCAAATTCATTCGCCAAACTCTCACACTCATCGATATTTATCTTATGAATCGTGTAGCTCTGCGCCAAATCCTCTAAAATCGGCTTAATCCTCACGCAGTCCCCGCACCACGGCGCATAAAAGTCCGCGATGACAAAACCTTCCTTAATCACGCTCTTAAATCGCTCTAAATCCATTTTTGTCCTTTTAAAAAATTTCGCGCATTATAGCAAAAGATTCGCATAACTTTGCGACTTTATTACATTTGAGAAAAATGGGTGGATTCGCGCAAAGTAGAGTCTCTTTATCTCTCATCATTGCGAGAATCGAGAAGCGATTCGTGGCAAAACAAGCGAAGCACAGTTTCTTTAGTAATCTATTTTTAAATTTGTGGATTGCTTCGTTCGTTTTACTCACTCGCAATGACTGGATAGAT
>JBNMJF010000001.1:0-29929 GCA_050873665.1 Helicobacteraceae bacterium | reverse complement strand
CCTATCGAGTATTTTTTGCCTAGCTCAAATCCAATGTCAAAATCTAAGATAATTTTTGAATCATTATCTTTAAATGCAATATTGCCACCACCACTGCCAATATCTATCACAAGGTGTGAAAAATTGTTTGTATTCCCACCAAGACTCGTAAAGCTATTAAATGTCGTAGCATTTTCGTGAATTTTTAGCATAAAATTTTGGACTGCGATTTTACTACCACTCTGCACTTTAATATGGTGGTTATTTCCACCCATAAGCCCCAAATTATTTAACATAAGCGTTATATTTTTATTTCCTCCTGTATCGACAGAACCCATAATGCCATAATTTGTAACGCTACCTACGCCACTACTACTTTCACTAATCCAAAGTCCCATTTTGCTAAGGCTCTCAAAAGTGCCATAGTTGATAAAATGCCCGATAGAGCCTTTATAAATATCAAATGTTTGCTGTGCTGTGCTAGTTAAAATGCCGTAGTTTGTAAAAGTATCGACACGCGCGTTGATTTGTATCTCGTTAGTGCGATTGCTATGATTTGTAATATCGCCTTGTGGTGTAGTGATTGTGCATTTTGCGCTTAAGTTTGGACAAAGTGTGGATAATTCTATGGCGTTTAGATTCGATAAAATCGTAAAAACTAAAATCCCCCCCCCATAACGATTTTAGCGATTCGTGTCATTTGAAGTCCTTTTTGGTGCGGTTTAATAAGGGTGGATTATAATTCTTTTGACATAAAATTAACATTAAATGACAAAATTTTTTAGGAAATTTACAAAAATGATGCTTTTTGTTACATTTTTTCTATAATTTAAGTGGCGATTCGCTTGATAGATTAGAGTCTATGGGGTTAAAAGGACTCTTCGTTTTGCAAAAGCAAAACGAAGCAAAAATTTTAGCAAGAATTCGCACTTCGTGCGAACTTTATTTTGTTTGGATTGCTTCGGCGTTTGGCAACGCCTCGTAATGACGGGTCGGTGGCGTGGATTCACGCTTTAGATTCAAGCCGATTCGCCTAGATTCATAGCTTCCCCTCGAATCTATGAAATCACAACTTATTGCATATCCAAATCAATTAGCCAAAAATACCCTATTTCGCGGTTTTGGCTGTATAATTCCACTTCGGCGACTATGTAGCTGTATTCCTGTCGCACTTTTTTCACGCGCCCCACGCCAAGCCCTTCAAAAAAGATATTATCCAAGCCGTTTGTGATGATTTCATCGCCGACTTTGATTTCTTTCCACGCGTTTATGTATTCCACCACCACGCTACCGCTAATGTCGGTTTTCAAAATGCCTATGTTTTTCGCTTCGCCGACATACACGCCGTAGCTGACTTTGGGGTCGCCATTTAGGATTCCTAACAATAAGTCATCTTTATAAAGCGCGATTCCAGCGGTGTAGCCATCTTTTATAAGCCCAAAGACTTTGTTGCCCTCTTTGAGCTTGGGACTTAAATCATCGCCCGTTAGCCAAATGCGCGAATACTGCCCCATATTTACAAACGAATACGCGCGAACTAGGAATGTGTCTATCTCGCGTGGCTTTAGATTCGTGCCGACTAAACTTCGCATTTGCGCCACTTCGGCTTTTAGGTTAGCGATTGCTATGTCGCTACGCTCTTTTTGCTCTTTTATGTTTTTTAGATTTTCTAACTGCGTGGCTTGATTCGTGTAGTTTTCTAGCGAATCGCTAATGCTTGTCTTAAGATTATAAATGCGAGTGCGAATCCCATCGCCAAAGGCAATAGCGTAGTTAAAAAGCCCATTATTTAGCTCTAATAGCGATAGGACAAAGACTAAAATAATGCAAACCCAAAGGATTTTATTGCGTTTTTTTGCCATTTATCGCTGTAAATCCTTTGACATTGCGCTATTCCTCATAGACTAGCTGACTTAAAAATGCGTCTTCCTCTAAAACCTTGCCCGTGCCTTTTGCCACGCTCAAAAGTGGCTCATCAGCGACATAAACGGGCAATTTTACAACTTCGCTTAGATATTTATCAAGCCCACGAATCAAAGCCCCGCCACCTGTCAAAACAACGCCATTTTCCACAATATCGCCAGATAAATCAGGTGGCATAACTTCAAGCACGGATTTTAGCACATCGACAATATCGCGCAGAGGCTCTTTTATGGCGTCCCTTATGTCCTCGCTAGTTAGCTCAATGGTATTTAGCAATCCGCTTACTTGGTCGCGTCCTTTGACTTGCATAGTTAGCATTTGCTCTAGCGGATAGGCGCAACCGATTTTTAGCTTGATTTCCTCGCCTGTGCGCTCACCAATCAAAAGATTGTATTTTTTGCGGACATAATCCACTATCGCTTCGTCCATTTTATCCCCTGCCACGCGAATGGATTTGCTAATCACAAGTCCGCCAAGCGAAACCACGCCAATTTCTGTCGTCCCACCGCCTATGTCAATTACTAAGCTACCTTGCGGGTCTTTGATAGGGAGTCCTGCGCCGATTGCCGCTGCCATAGGCTCTTCGATAAGATACACTTCTCTAGCTCCCGCACTTGCCGCTGACTCTTTAACCGCTTTTCGCTCAACGCCTGTAAGCCCGTAAGGCACACAAACTACGATTCGCGGACGAATGAATTTCTTGCGGTTGTGCGTCTTTTCGATGAAATAGCGAATCATTCGCTCTGTCATATCAAAATCTGCAATCACGCCGTTCCGCATAGGGCGAATCGCATCGATTCCATCGGGTGTTTTCCCCATCATCTCTTTTGCTTCTCTACCGACTGCTAGGACTTTACTGCGCCCATATTTGTTATTCTGCACGGCGACAATGCTAGGCTCATTTATCACTATGCCCTGCCCTCGCACCAAAACCACCGTATTTGCCGTTCCCAAGTCTATCGCAATGTCCTGCGAAAATAGACCTATAATGCTATCTAAAATCATCTCTCTCCTTTTATATAATTTTCTTTTTGCTTTTGTTTTTGATAACTAGCGGTGCGCTATTTCCCGCCACAAAGTCGCTTGTGATGACTAATTTCGCGTTTGCATAATCCTTAATATCAAACATTAAATCTACCATTAGTCCTTCCATAATCGCGCGTAACGCCCTAGCACCCGTTTTTCGCTCAATGGCTTTTTGTGCAATAAGGCGCAGTGCTTTTTCTTCAAATTCTAGTGCGACATTATCAAGGGCGAAAATCTTTTGATATTGGCGAATGAGCGAGTTTTTGGGCTTTAGCAAAATATTTAGCATTGCCTCTTCGTTGATTTCATCAAGCGTAGCGACAATGTGAAGTCGCCCGATTAGCTCAGGTATCATTCCATAGCTCATCAAATCGCTCGAATCTACCAAGTGGAAATAGTTTTCGTCATTGTTAATCGCCTTTTTCTCGATGTTGAATCCTAACATATTGCTACCCAAACGGCGTTTGATAATGTCATTTAGCCCATCAAACGCGCCACCGCAGATAAATAAAATATCCTCTGTGTTGATTTGGATAAACTCTTGGTGCGGGTGTTTGCGTCCGCCCTGCGGGGAGATATTTACTAGGCTTCCCTCGATAATTTTTAAGAGTGCTTGTTGCACACCCTCGCCACTAACATCGCGCGTAATGGAGCGATTTTCGCTAACCCTTGCGATTTTATCAATCTCATCGATGAAAATTATGCCCTTTTGTGTGCGCTCAATGTCATAATCCGCCGCTTGATAAAGCCTTGTAATGATATTTTCCACATCTTCGCCCACATATCCAGCTTGAGTCAAACTCGTGGCGTCAGAAATGGCAATCGGCACATCTAAAAACCTAGCAAAAGTCTGCGCCATAAGCGTTTTTCCGCTACCTGTGGGACCGAGCAGTAAAATATTAGACTTTGCGATTTCCACATCATCAAATTCGCTACTTTCCGCGCCCACTTCATCTTGCTGTGAGATTCGCTTATAATGATTATAAACCGCCACAGAGAGCAACTTTTTCGCCCTATCCTGCCCTATGACATAATCATCAAGCGCGGCTTTCAAATCCTTTGGCGAAATGCTATTAAAATCAATGCTATCGCGCTTATCATCGACATAAAGCCTATTTTGCAGATTGCCTAAATTGTATTGCAATGTGCGAAGCGACTCTTCACTTGCAAAAATCGCCTCGATTTCTTTATTTGAATAGCAATTTTTGCAAACAAAAACGCCCTTTTTAAAATAAATGGGATTATGATTCGAATCCGCGCAGTGGCACAAAAAGCACTCTTTTTTCATTTGTCCCCTTTAAATTTCATCATTTTCATTGTCTAATTCGCCTCGCACAAATGGGATTCCCCTCTTTGTGTTGATGATAAAATTGCATATATTTTTGATGCTCTCAAATTCTGCCTTTTCTAGCAAATCTTGTGCCAATTCTCTTATGGGCGCAGAGCCAGAGAAAAGTAGCTTATAAGCGCGTGAAATCGCATCAATCTCATCTCGCTCAAAAAGTCGGCGTAAGCGATATTTGTTTAGTCCGCGAATCACAGCGTGATTCCCCTGCGCCATACAAAATGGCGGAATATCGCGCCCAAGCGCACTCGCCCCAGCAATCATCGCGCCATCACCGATTGATACAAACTGATGAATCCCCGTCATTCCGCCGATATTCACATCATTGCCGATTGTGATATGTCCGCCCAAAGTCGCGCAGTTCGCCAAAATGCAGTTATTGCCGATGACGCAATCGTGCGCGACATGCACATACGCCATAAAGAGATTATTATCGCCGATAATAGTTGCGCCACCGCCATCACAAGCCGTTCCCGGGCTAAACATTGTAAATTCGCGGATAAGGTTATTTTTGCCGATGATTAGCTCTGTCTTTTCGCCTTTGTATTTTAAGTCTTGTGGCTCATTGCCAAGCGCGGCGTGTGAAAAAACCTTTGTGCCATCGCCAATAGTCGTGTATCCGTCAATGATTGCGCCATCATAAATCTTGCAATTTTTGCCGATTTTGACATTTTCGCCAATCACGCAAAAATTCCCAATCTCCGTGCCTTCGCCAATGTGCTTTGTTTTAATGATTGAATTTGTCATTTTTTAGCCTTTAAATTTATGAATAAAATCGCCATTTTTGCCACTTTTGCTCGAATCTAGCTTAAATCCCGCGCCTAATCAGCAATCATAGCTTTTAGCTCAGCTTCTGCTACGAGCTTATCATCGACAAAAGCCTTGCCGTCAATCACCCAAACCTTGCCTTTGTGCTTTAGCACTTCGATTTTATATACGAGTTTGTCGCCCGGCTTTACCATAGAGCGGAATTTCGCCCTATCGATGCTCATAAAATACACAAGCCGTGAGCCGTCATTTACCGCGTCCATTCCAAAAGAGCTTTTAAAGGCTAAGATTCCGCCTGTTTGCGCCATTCCCTCGATGATATAAACGCCCGGATAAATGGGACTGGCGGGAAAATGCCCAGCAAAAACAGGCTCGTTAAATGTGATATTTTTGTAGCCCTCGACATATTTATCTAACTCTAAATGCGTGATTCTATCCACAAGCAAAATGGGGTATCTGTGTGGCAAAACCTTCATAATCTCCTCGACATTGATTATCAACTCATTTGCGTTTTCTTGCATTGCACCGCCTTTAATGTAAAGTTTATCGTTTAAAAAAAGTTTAAAAGTCCGCGATTGTAGCATAAAATCCTTAAATTGTGGTAAAAATGTGGATAGATTTGTGATTTTGTGTGAAAAATTGCGAATCTTTGCGCATTTTAGGTGAATCTATATGAATCTTGGGCGAATCTGAAAAAGTATTTTACAATCCACATAAAAAAATCAAGTACAAAGTGTGAATTCACCCACGCCGTCATTGCGAGTGAGTAAAATGAACGAAGCAATCCAAAAAACAATTATGCCAATTCGATTAAAGTAAGCGATTCGCATAAGATTCGCAAATCTCTAAAATGGATTGCCACGAAAATCCTACGGATTTTCTCGCAATGACGAGCTAAAAAGAGTCGTCATACTGAGCGTAGCGAAGTATCCAAAAAAAAATAAAGTCCGCACGAAGTGCGAATCCTTGCAAAAGTTTTTGCTACTTTTTGCTTTCGCAAAAAGTAGAATCCCCCTAACCATATAGACTCTAATCTACAAATAGGTGTAATTTTTTGATTCGCTTTTGGGTCATTGATTCGTTAATTTTTTTAGATTCGCGTGATTTGGATACTTCGCTACGCTCAGTATGACGGGATTTATTATCTTTTTGGATTGCTTCGCCTTGCTAAAGGCAAGGACTTGCAATGACGAAATTTTTGCAATTTTCACACTTCCATAATCTCAAAAATATCTGTGCTTTGAAAAATCGCATTGATATTTAGCACCAAATCGCTAGTGATAGGCGAATCTAGCGCGATTATGGGCTTTATGCTCTCACTCCCCAAAAGTTTGGCGCGTAAATGCAATTCATCATCGAATTTTGGCGGATTATATCGCATATCAAGGGCGTTTGCGTAAGCTGTGCCAAAAATTTTATTCACCGATTCCACGCTTAAAAATAGCGCGTTATCGCTAAAACCTACGCAAATTTTTTTGCCACTCAAATCTATTTCGTGCCATTTTATCTCTCTAATCTTTTGATTTTTCATTGCTTTTGAGTGCGCGAAAATATAAGAATTTATAGCAATTTTTTCGCCATTTTTGCCTATCATTTTCACACTTCCTTGCAATAAACGCCACGCATTTATGGTATTTTTTTGCAAGATAAAGGGCGTGTTATTGCGCTCATATTCACGCGCTTTGCGGAAAATCTCCGCATTATATTTCGCACTCCCTTTTAACGCCCTACCCCCGATTTCGCTAAATAGCTCTAAGGCGATTTGATTTTTGCGCTCCCTTTGTTTTAGCAAGGCAAACTCACAGCCACAATAATTTTGGCGATAGAGATTCGCGCTTTTTGCCAGCGCACTTTGAATCTGCGTGCCACCATTGCTACGAAAATCCACCGCGATAAATTCTAGCCCATATCTTTGCGCGATATTTTCGCCAAGCGCAAAAAGCTCATTTTGTGGCTTTAGCGGACTTGTAAGCAAAGTCGTGGTGATTTTGGATTCGCCTAAATTTAGCGCGACAAGCGCGGTTTTGATTAAGCGCGATTCAAAGCACAGCGCACACCTTTCGCCCTTTTCCTCCGCACTCTCTAATCCCGCCACTTCATCAAACCAATTTGCAAAATCATATTCGCCGACAATGAGCGGAATTTGCAATTTCTCGCAACTTCGGCGGACATCTTGCAAACGCAATTCATATTCATCGCGCGGGTGAATGTTTGGGTTGTAAAAAAAGCCGATGAGGTTTTCGCGCGGATAGATTTTGCGTAGCTCTTGCAAAAAATAGTGGCTATCCACAGAGCAGCAAATATGCACTAGCATTTCGCACCTTTGGGCTTATTGTTTGTTTTTAGATTCGCCATTTTTGCGCCTTATTTTTTGTAGGCGTAGATTAAAAATCCCGCGATTCCAATCACAAAAACGACAGCCAAAAACACAAATAATAAATAATCTAAAATCATTTTCGCTCCATTAAATTTGTCCTAAAATTTCAAAAAGTTTCATATGAAACATTTTTAGATTTTGGATTTGTCATTGCGAGACTTGCCTTTGCCAAGTCGTGGCAATCCATTATTTTTATAGATTGCTTCGGGCTTTCGCCCTCGCAATGACGAAATTTTAAGATTCATTAGCTTCCACACTCTTTTTTGCTCGTAGCTGTCCGCACGCCGCGTCAATATCTGCGCCCTTTGATTCGCGAATCGTAGCCATAATGCCCTTATTTATCAAAAAGTCCGCAAATTTATTCGCGCTCTCTATCGATGGATGCGCAAATTTTGTGCCACTAAAAGGATTAAACAAAATAATATTCACCTTTGCATTTATGCCGTCCAAAAGTCGCACCAAAGCCTTTGCATTCGCCAAATCATCGTTTATATCCTTTATCATTAGATATTCAAACATTACGCGTTTTCGCGTATTTATGGGAAATCTCCGCACACTCTCAATCACACTTTGTATATTGTAGCGTTTATTGATTGGCATAAGTTTATTGCGCGATTCATCGCTCACAGCGTGAAGTGAAATAGCCAAATTCACACCCAAATCCAAGTCGCCTAGCATATCAATCATCGGCGAAATGCCACTTGTGGAAATCGTCTGCCGTTTTGGCGAGATAGATAGCCCATCAATGTGGGCGATGATTTTGATTGCTTTTACCACATTTTCAAAATTATCCAGCGGTTCGCCCATACCCATATACACGATATTTACGCGCTTTTGCGGGGGAATCTCATTATCGCGTTTTATAGCGACAATCTGCTCGACAATCTCTCCAGCACTTAGATTGCGCCTAAATCTGCCCTCCGCCGTTTTGCAAAATCTGCACCCGATTTTACACCCGATTTGTGAGCTAACGCAAATCGTCCATTTTTCACTCGCCACAATTTTGCCATTTTCATCGCTTTGCTTTTCGCGCATTTTTAGTAGGACGGATTCAAAGGTTTGGTTGTCATTCGTGCGAAAAAGATATTTTTTCGTGCCGTCACTACTCTTTTGGATTGTCTCAATGTGTAGATTTTTCGCGCTAAAATTTTGGCTTAATTTTTCGCGCAAATCTTTGGGGATATTTATCATCATATTAAAATCATTTTCATAGTTGATATATAGCCACCGCCACACTTGCTTTGCGCGAAATGACGGATTTAAAACCGCCTTTAGCTCTTCAATGCTAAAATCAAAGATATTTTTCATCATAGATTCGCCCCAAAATCTGCCAAATGATTCGCCGAATCTACCGCGCGATTCGCCAAATCGCTCATAATCTTTCGCACAATTTTTTCTAATCTTTTATGCGCGTCTTTGTGAAGTGCGATGAAATTTTTATGCGCATCTTTGTCGCAGTGATTCGTTACGCAAAAGATGCCAAGCGCAGGGATTTTGAAGTAATCCGCCACCTTTAAAATCGCAAAAAATTCCATATTTTCTAATATGATTCCCGCGCTAGACATTTTATATGCGAAAGTCTCGTCCGTGCAGATATAGTTGCTACTATTTACGATTGCAAAATTGTGCGAATCTAAAATCGTTTTTAGATTTATATTTGGATTCGAGTGCGAATCTGCACTTTGATTTTGCAATGTTTCATATGAAACAATTTCGATTTTATTATCAAGTGGCGTGTAGGATTCATCTTTGCTAAAGGACGATTCGATTTGCGTGGCGGAATTGCTGACAAAAATATCAAGCAGATTCACGCTTTTATCGTAAGCCCCAGCACTACCGATGAAAATCAAATATTGCGGATTTTCGCGCAAGATAAGCGCGGTTAATTCAATCGCAGATTCGACAAGCCCCACGCCAATATCTTTGGCAAAGCTAAAGTTTTCGCCACGCGCACAAATAAACATTTTATCGCCTTTTAGATTCGCCCTAAATCCGCACGGGAATCTTTTGCGCTGACAAATATTGCTTCAAAGCGGGGATTGCAATTTCGTTGTAGTGAAAAATACTCGCCGCCAATGCCGCGTCCGCGCCACATAAATATGCCTCTTTGATATGCTCCATATTTCCCGCACCACCACTTGCGATTAGCGGGATTTTCACATTGTCCGCGCTCCATTTTAGCAGCTCCAAATCATAGCCGTTTTTCGTGCCATCAGTATCCATACTCGTTAGCAAAATCTCTCCTGCGCCCAAATTTTCTACGCGTTTCGCCCAATTAAAATAATCTATTTTAGTGTCGATTCGCCCACCATTTATATAAACGCTCCACGAATCTTTTTGCGACGAATCGCGCTTAGATTCGCTAGATTCGCGCCCAAAATCACTCGAATCTACATTAGTTTCGCCCAAACTCTGCCTTTTTACATCAATCGCCACTACGATACATTGAGAGCCAAATCGCTTTGCGCCCTCTTCGATTAGCTTTGGATTTTTAATGGCAGCGGAATTTATGCTAACCTTATCGCAACCCGCATTTAGCAGATTGTAAATATCATCTAAATTACGCACACCGCCACCAACGGTGAATGGGATAAAAATCTCCCTTGCCACGCTTCGCACCATATCAATGATAATGCCACGATTATCGCTACTTGCGGTAATGTCCAAAAATACAATCTCATCTGCGCCCTTGTCATTATACGCCTTTGCGATTGCCACTGGGTCGCCCACATTTTGCAAATCCACAAAATTCACGCCCTTTACCACCGCGCCATTTTTCACATCAAGGCAGGGAATAATGCGAAACGCCAAATTAGACTTTTCGCTAGATTTTGATTTGCTAATTGATTTGCCAGATAAAACGCTATTTTTTTGTGCCATATAAAATCCTATAAAATTTGCTTGATATTTTATCAAAAAAAAGATAAGATTCGCTTTTATTTTGAAATCGATTCCTATTAAAGGAGTGTTCTATAAAATCGCAATCTAAATCTATCGATTTTAATGAGCGTTTTTGCGATGATAAAAATGCAAAATTTAGAGCAAAAAAGCACTTTGGACAAAATTTTTTAAAAGATGAATGTTACTTAAATCAAATCATCGAATCTGCTTCCAAATTACATAGTATGATTAAATCAAAGCTAACATATCCGCCAAAGGTTGTGGAGATTGGAGTCGGCTTGGGTGATTTAAGTGCAAAGCTGTTGAATTATTTTGATTTGATAGCTTATGAAATTGATAGCGAGTTATGCGAAAGATTTGCGGATAGATTCCCAAAGGATAGATTTAGGCTTTATAATGTGGATATTTTGGAGATTGCGTTTAAAAGCGGGTGGCTTTGCGATGAGCCATATATTTTGGTGTCAAATCTGCCCTATTATATCGCAACCAAAATCATCTTAAACGCGCTAAAGGACGATAAATGCGCAGGTTTGGTAGTGATGACACAAAAAGAAGTCGCGGAGAAATTCTGTGCTAGTGTGGGCAAAAGCGAATTTTGCGCTTTGAGCGTTTTAACGCAAACGCTTAGTGTCTCGGCAAATATTGTAGCAAATGTCCCGCCAAGCGCATTTATCCCACCGCCAAAGGTGGATTCGGCTGTTTTTAGCATAGAAAAAAATGGCGCAAAATTTAGTGCGGATTTTGAAAAAATGCTAAAAATCGCATTTTCCGCGCCACGCAAAAGGGCGATAAAGAGTTTAGATTCGCTTTTGGGCGAAGTGAGCGAAAAAGGCGCAATTAACGCAATTTTTAAATCTTTGGGGCTAGATGAAAACGCAAGGGCGCATCAAATTAGCACGGAAAATTATCACCAAATTTTTATGAAAATACAGGAGAAAAACAATGGAAGAAAATAATAACACGCCAAATGAGGCGGGAAGCAAACAAAACAACGAATCAAAAAGCAAAAAATCGTTTTTTGGACTTTGGAAATCAAAGGATTCAAGCGATTCTAATAACGAATCAAAGGGCGATTTAGGCGAATCAAAAAGCGATTTACCCCAAAATAACGGCGCGAATCGTAAAAACTATAAACCTTATCATAGAAATACAAATCGCGATTCGGCGCAGGATTCACGGCAAGATTTACGGCGCAATTCGGCGAATCGCAATGATTCACAGCGGGGCGATTTGCCACGAGGCGATTCGGCGAATCGAGCGCAAAATCGCAGTGCGAATCAAAGAAAGCCATACAATAGGGCAGGGCGGAGCGATTCGCGGACGGATTTACGACAAGATTCAAGGGCAGATTCGCGCGATTCGCGGACGGATTCTACGAATCGCAATGTGCACGGATTTGACGCAAGGAATCGCGAAGTAAATCATAATTTTAGGCAGGATTCTAGGCTAGATTCTACGAATCTAAACGCAAACCCAAGCGAAACCTTGCAAGATGGCATTAGTGGCGTGAGTGAGGGGCTAAATGAGAAGTCAAACTTAGGGCTACACAAGGATTTGAAAAAAGTCGTAGAGCTAAATAGCAAAAATCACAAATCTTCGCTAAACCCCCACTACAAGTTAGATTTAAACACAAAGGCAAAGATTCGCATTACGCCATTAGGCGGACTTGGCGAAATCGGGGGCAATATCACGGTGATTGAGAGCCAAAACTCCGCGATTATCGTAGATGCGGGTATGAGCTTCCCTGAGGCGGATATGCACGGCGTGGATATTTTGGTGCCAGATTTTAGCTATCTACACGCCATTAAGGACAAAATCGCGGGGCTTATCATCACTCACGCCCACGAAGACCACATTGGCGCAGTGCCACATTTATTTAAACAGCTACAATTCCCCATTTACGGGACGCCGTTGCCACTTGGAATGATTGGCAATAAATTTGATGAATGTGGGCTAAAAAAATTCCGCTCGATGTTTCGCATTGTAGAGAAGCGCAAACCTATCAAAATAGGCGAATTTGAAGTGGAGTGGATTCATATTACCCACAGCGTAATTGATGCGAGTGCATTGGCGATTCGCACGGAGGCTGGGCTGATTTTCCACACGGGCGATTTTAAAATCGACCACACGCCTGTGGATAATTTCCCCACAGATTTGCATAGAATTGCCTACTACGGAGAGCAGGGCGTTATGTTGCTACTTAGTGATTCGACAAATTCGCATCGCGTGGGTTATACGCCTAGCGAATCTAGCGTGGGACCATCATTTGAAAATGTCTTTAAAAACACACAGGATAGGATTATTATGAGCACTTTTAGCTCAAATATCCACCGCGTTTATCAAGCAATCGAGCACGGCATAAAGTTTAATCGCAAAGTGTGCGTAATCGGGCGTTCTATGGAGAAAAACTTAGAAATCGCGCGTCAGTTAGGATATATCCATATCCCGCAAAGCGTTTTTATCGAAGCGCACGAGGTGGAAAAATACAGCGACAACGAAGTGCTTATCGTTACCACAGGCAGTCAGGGTGAAACGATGAGTGCGCTTTATCGAATGGCAACCGATGAACATCGCCATATCAAAATCAAAGAGGGCGATACGATTATCCTAAGCGCAAAGCCCATACCGGGCAATGAAGGCAGTGTGTCAAAAGTCATAAATTTTCTTATGAAATCAGGTGCAAAAGTCGCATATCAGGACTTTAGCGAGATTCATGTAAGTGGACACGCCGCCCAAGAAGAACAGAAATTGATGCTACGGCTAATTAAGCCTAAATTTTTCCTACCTGTGCACGGCGAATACAATCATATCGCAAAGCACAAAGAGACGGCAATTAAATGTGGCGTTTTGGAGCGCAATATTTTGCTTATGGAGGACGGCGACCAAATCGAAGTCTGCCCATCGTATATGAAAAAGGTTCGTAGCGTGAAAACGGGCAAACTTTTTGTGGATAATCAAGCCGATAAAATCGTGGATAATCTAACCATTTTAGATAGGCAAAAACTCGCAGAGGACGGGCTAATCGTCATCGCAATGCAAGTCAATAAATCCACGCTAAAATATGATGCGCGAATCCAAATAATGGGACTTGATGATAGATTTTTCGCCAAAGAGTTAGAAAACGCTATAGAGCTGTATATCGTGGGCACAAAGCCTGATGGGATTGTGAAAAACTTAGAGGGCGGATTGAAGCAACATTTGCGAAAATTGGCATTTAAAAAATTCAAGCGGTATCCTACGATTATTTTGAATATTTATTTTATCTAGGGGTGGCAATTTGTTCTGGGGTATTCATTTGCGTTATTTCGGCGACAAAATTTCGCTCAATGGACGCCAAAGTCCTATTTCGCTCATTTCGCGCCAAAATAACGCAAAGCAACACCGCCATTACTTCGATTGCGATTCGCCTTGCGAATCGACTACGAATCAAGCGCGAATCTGTAATATTTCGTCATTGCGAGGGCGAATCGCAGATTCGCACGAAGCAATCCAAAGGGATTCATTTTAATGAATCCACGCAAATTTTGGAGGTAAAATAATTATGAATTTAGACTATAAATCAATAGTTAGCGAAGTGCTGGAGATTGAGGGCAACGCATTGCTTGAAACGCGTGGCAAAATAGACGCTAATGAGTGGAGCAAAATCATTGATTTGATAATGAGAGCGAATCGCCTAATCGTGCTAGGCGTGGGAAAAAGCGGACATATCGGCGCGAAAATCGCCGCCACGCTTTCAAGCACGGGGACGCCCAGCCTTTTTATCCACCCCACAGAGGCTATGCACGGCGATTTGGGTGCGATTGGGCGCGATGATGCGGTTTTGGCGATTAGCTATAGTGGCGAGAGCGAGGAGCTAATCAACCTTATGCCCCACCTGCGCCGTTTGTCGCGCGGGATTATCACTATGACGCAAAACGCCCAAAGCTCTATTTCAAGCAAGGGCGACTTTTTCATCGACATTAGCGTGGAGCGGGAGGCTTGTCCGCTGAATGTCGCGCCCACGACTTCCACCACGCTAAGCCTTGCGCTAGGGGACGCGCTAAGCGTGTGCTTAATGAAAGCTAGAGATTTTAAACGCGCGGATTTTGCGAGTTTTCACCCCGGGGGCAGTTTGGGGAAACGGCTATTTGTAAAGATTGGCGACTTAATGCAAAGGCAAAATCTCCCTATAATTAGCAAAGATACGAATTTGCGCGATGCGATAATGGCGATGAATGAGGGCAAACTCGGCAACGCGCTGATTGCGGAGGACAATAGGCTTTTGGCGATTTTGAGCGATGGGGACTTGCGCCGTGCTATGATTCGCGATGATTTTAGCTTGGAGGCAAGGGCGATTGACTTTGCCACCAAAAATCCCAAAGTCTGCAAGAACGCGCAGATACTCGCTTATGATGCGCTAAAAATCATTGAGGATTCAAAGATACAAATGCTAGTGATTGTGGAGGAAAATATGGAGATTCGCGGGGTGCTACATATACATAAACTAATCGAGGCGGGGATAAAATAAAGCGCGTTTGGCTTTTTGCGTTGATACAATTTGTTCTGGGGTATGCGATTCACGCCGTTTTCACACAAAACTGCGCTCGATGAACGCTCTAGTTCTATCTCGCTTGTTTCGCGTAAAAACGGCGCAAAGCCACACCGCCATTACTTCGATTGTCGTGGCTTTAGCCACGAATCTAAAAAATAAAGTGCAAAACAATATAAAGTTTTTGCTACTTTTTGCTTTTGCAAAAAGTAGAATCCTCTCTAACCACCACAAACCTAATCCACCAAGTAAGGTTATTTTGATTCACTTTTGGGATACTGATTCGACATTTTGTTAGATTTGTGTGATTTGGATACTTCGCTACGCTCAGTATGACGGCGTGGGCAGTTTCGCATTTCGTGCGGATTGATTTTTATTTGTCTATAATTTTGATTCGGCGAATCTAGGGCGAATCTAATACGATTCAAGCACGAATCAATGCCGAATCTAAACGCCCCTCACACAATCTTTGGAATCTGATAAATGATAAATTTCGCGTCTTTATTGGTTTTTTTGCCTTTGCCAAAAAGCACCATTTCGATAGGATTCGCGCCCTCTAGCTCGTTGTCAATGATGACATAATCAAAACTTTGATTGCCGATAGTGATTTCATACTCCATTTTTTTATCAATGGCAGTGATTAAAAAGTCCTTATACAGCGTAAGAAATTTGATTCGCAATTTGTGATTTAGCTTTTCATTTGATGAAACAATTAGGATACTTTTGCTATTGCGCTCCCTATAACGCGCTACATACGAGTATAGCACACGATTTGCGTCATTTAGTTTGCTAGTGTCAAGCGTCCGCAAATACTGCAAGACAAACGCCATCATACAAAACGAATAATTCGTATTAAGCCTAAAATAGTGGCTTTTGATAGGGTCGCTAGACATTCCAAGCTGCCACATTTTGTTATCAAGCGAAGTGATAGTCGTATTTAGCGCGATTTTGATTTGCTTAAAGATTTTCTCCCTAGCTTCCTCAAACTGCATTGTAAAGCCAGATTCGTATTTCGCGCTAAACTCTTCGATGAGCTTTTCCAACTTTTCTTTTAGCTTAGTTAGATGCACTTTAGATTCAAGCAACTCTTTATTTTGCTCTTTTAGCTTAGATAGTCGCTCACGCACTTCATTTTGCTGTTTGTTTTGTGCGCCTGATAGGCGTTGCTCGTTGTTTGAAATGGAGCTTTTTATCATTCGCACTCTATTATCCACGCGCAATAAATCATCTTTGGTATCAATCAACTTCCGCTTTGCCGCGATAAAATAAAGCTGCTGACTTAAGAACATTTCCTCATAGACTTTTTTGGACTCTTGCGTGGCTACATAAAATGGCGTTACAAAATATTGCAACTTGCTATAAATCTCCAAATACGCCGAAAAAGTGTCCTTGCTATAACGCTTTTCGGTATAAAGTAGCGAATCTAGCGTCCTCATCAAAAACTTCGTCATAATGCGATAGTCAAGCAATTCATAACCGCAAGTAGGCAGTTTTAGCGCGTAATTGATAATGCTGTTTTCGTTGTTAAAGTGGTATTTCATAAAGTTATCAATGGTAATGCTAGGCTTTATGTCGCTCATAATAAGATAATCCGTCTCTTTGACGGTTTTGGCGATTAGCTCCTCAAAAATGCCATTTTCTATGCGCTCTAATTCCTCATCGGTATTCGTATTCCAAAAGTCCTTTTCTTTTACGATGCTATCACTACTAAACTCCTGATATTTGCTACTAACGACAAAAGTAACCTTATTTGTGTCCTCATATAGCTTAAAATCCACTAGCAGATTCACCTCTGGGATTCGCGTCTTATCCTGCCATTTGGAGAGTTTAAAGTCAAAAAGTTTGCGATGATGATTGATGATGATTCCAATGCCTGTGGTGTGCGAGTATTGAACGATTCTTCCGTGCATTGCTAAATATCCATTTTCATAGTTTGTGCTATTTGTTGCGCTTTAGATTGCATAACTTCTAGCGATTCGCCCTGCTGCTCGAGATTACAAGCCTCCATATTGGGCACTACTATGCTTAATAGCAAATCCTCATCATTCAACGCAAGGCAAATGTCATCATTGCCCTTTTTTACCGCCATAGGCTGAGTAATCGCAGGATTTTTCATAAAACTCTCTAAATCTATGTTTTCCATTTTTTTCGCCAATCCAAAAAATTATTTTAAATGCGTATTGTAGCATAGAAAAATTTATATGCTATAATTTCAGTAGAAAAATTTGCATTTTTGGATAAAAAATTTATGGAATTAGAGCGACAAATCAAACTTACCAAAGCCACAAAAAGCAAGGACACACCGACAGAATCCACGCCTAGTGCCATTGAGATTCCGCATAAGAAAAAACTTATTAGCGAAAATAGTGCCATTATCCAGCGCATAAAAGCCGATGAGGAAAGGGCGAATTTAGAAAAATTAAGCGATGAGGAGCTAATCGAGCGCGAGTTTAGCGATGAGGAGGCGATTGGCGGGGATAGGGATTATTTGCCTGAGATTCAAAGCTACATAGAGCAAAGCCAAATCCCGCAAACGCGCAATATGGCGGAGATGGAGTGGGATAATGATTTTAGCGCAAATGAATCGCTAGATGATTCGCTTACTCGTGCGCCTTTGCCACAAAAAAACGCTATGGATTCGCTTGGGACACGCAGTAGTGCGACAAAAACAGCGCGAAATTCCCCGCTTGATGATAGAGTGGATTTAAGCGATTTAATGCCAAATCCGCCCAAAAATGCTACGGCGCAGGATTCAATGCCACGAAATTCTATGCCAAATGATTCTATTTTGCGAGATACAGCTTTGCGAGATTCCGCTTTGCGAGATTCAATGCCACAGCAAAGGCGCGGTTCGCTAGGGCTAATCCAATCGCGTGAATCCACCACAATGGATTCGCGAGATTCGGCGCGAATGAGTGGCAATTCGCGCATAGATTCGGCGAATCTAGCAAAAGATTCGCATAATCCACGCGATTCGCGCCTTGATAGCATAAAAGATTTTTTGAATGAAGGAGGTGATAATCACACGACAAACATTATCGATGACATTGCTAGGCAGAAAAATAGCGATTCGATTGTCGGCATTTACACGCCAGACCCGCACGATTTGGATAATGAATTTCATCACACCGTGGAGTTTGTGGATAAAATCGATAATTACGACATTCAAATGCCCAAAAATAGGACATTGTATGATAATATTTTGGGCGATAATGACATTATTGACGCCACTGACGACATTGACGAGCTAAATGAAATCAACGCTTCCCTTACACGGGCGCAAAAACGATTGGAGGAAAAGCTAAAAGTCGCAAAGATTCGCCAAAAATTAGGCGATATAAAGTCCGTAACGCCCATAGATTCGGACAATGCAAGGGCTAATAATGCCACAAAAGATGATGAATCCGATGAGATTTTTATTGATTTTTCGCAAACGCCAAAGGTAAATAGTGCGGATTTTATGCAAGGCGAATCAAACGATTTTCGCGTGGGCGAATCGCCTAAATCGCGCATAAATCAAGTGCAAAATGATTTGCCAAAAATGGATTCGCATAAAGCCGATTCGCCCAAAACTGCGCCAAAGATTGATTTAAGCGATTTGATTTTGGATAAAGATTCGCGCAATAATCGCGAATCTACCGCGAATCCACCGCGATTTAATAGCGAATCAATCTCGAATCCACCACAAATCAACCGCGATTTTGCCACGAATCCACCCATAAATCTAAATGCAAATCAAAGCATTCCCACGCGCAACGAAATTTTAGAGCGACAAAATGCCACCAAAGAAAAAGATGAATTTGATGAGAATTTTTTTGATTTAGAGCCTAATAATCTTATGCCACCAAGTGCGAATCAAAGCGCGAATCCACCCGCGAATCCGCAAAGTTTTGGCGCGAATCCAAGCGTAAATCAAAGCACAAATCCAATCACAAATCCACCCGCGAATCTTAGCCCAAATCCAAACAGCACTAGCGATTTTAATCTCCCACCGCTAGATTTGCTAAACCCGCCCTACTCGCAAAAAATCGAAATCGATGACAGCGAGATTGACATAAAGGTGCAAAATCTTTTCAACAAACTGCGCGTTTTTAAGATTGAGGGCGATATTGTCCGCACTTACAGCGGTCCTGTGGTTACGACTTTTGAGTTTCGCCCTGCGGCAAATGTCAAAGTCTCACGCATTCAAAATCTCCAAGATGATTTATCAATGGCGTTAAAAGCCACAAGCATAAGGATTCAAGCCCCAATCCCGGGCAAAGATGTCGTAGGCATCGAGATTCCAAACAATAAGATTCAAACAATTTATTTGCGCGAAATCTTTGAAAGCGAGGAATTTCGCAATTCAAATGCGAATCTCCCCATTGCGCTAGGAAAAGATGTCATCGGCAATCCTGTAATTGAGGATTTGGCGACATTGCCACATTTGCTAATCGCGGGAACTACGGGCAGTGGGAAAAGCGTGGGGATTAACGCGATGATTTTATCCCTGCTTTACAAGCACACGCCAAAGGAATTGCGCTTTATTATGATTGACCCAAAATTCCTTGAATTCGGGCTTTACAAGGATATTCCGCACCTTTTAACGCCTATCATCACCGACCCAAAAAAGGCGATTATCGCGCTAAGCAAGGCGGTTGAGGAGATGAATCGCCGTTATGAGCTAATGGATAAGGCAAAAGTTAAGACGATTGTGGGATTCAACGAACTTGCAAAGAAAAATGGCGAGGAAAAACTGCCCTACATTGTCATTATCATCGATGAATTTGCGGATTTGATGCTTATGGGCGGACGCGAGGCAGAGCAGTTTTTAATTTCTTTGGCGGGAAAAGCCCGTGCTAGTGGGATTCACCTAATCATCGCTACGCAACGCCCCACCGTTAATGTCGTTACAGGGCTTATTAAGGGCAATTTGCCTTCTAAAATCAGCTATCGCGTAGGCACTAAACTTGATTCCAAAGTGATTTTAGATGAGACAGGCGCGGAGGCACTGCTAGGGCGTGGCGATATGCTATTTTTAAAGACAAATAATATTGTCCGTTTGCACGCGCCATATAACGATGAGAGAGAGATTGAGCGAATCGTGGATTTCTTAAAATCACAGCAAGAAGTGCAATATGATGAGTTTTTCTCACTTGAAGCAAAAGAGCCTACCGCAACGCCACCGCCTACGCAGCTTAGTGGCGAGGGCGACTTAAAAGAACGCGCCAAAGAGATTATTATCCAAAGTGGCAAAACTTCCATTAGCTATGTGCAACGCAAACTAGGCGTAGGCTACAATAAGTCTGCGGATATTATCGAGGCATTGGAAAAAGACGGATTTTTATCTCCACCTAATTACAAGGGCGTTAGAGAGATTATAGGTTCTTAAGGCAGAATGTAGCATTTTTGGGTAGAATTTTAAATTTAAAAATAAGGAGTAAAAAATGGATAAATCAATCAACGATAAGCTAATTAGTGGTGATGATGACTGCATAGAACGCGCTAAAGAGATTATTACTCAAAGTGGCAAAACTTCGATTAGCTATTTGCAACGAAAACTAGGCGTAGGATTCAATAAAGCGGCAAACATTATCGAATCGCTAGAAAAAGACGGATTTCTATCCGCACCCGACAATAGCGGACATAGAGAAATCTTAGGTTCTTAAAATTTGGCATTTTAAATTTAAAATAAGGAGTAAAAAATGGACGAATCAAAATACATTTGGAGCGATGGTAAGCTAGTAGAGTGGGAAAAAGCCACAACGCACTTACTTACGCATAGTTTGCATTATGGAAATGCCGCATTTGAGGGCGTTAGAGCATATAGGACAGATAAGGGACTAGCGATTTTTCGCCTTGATTGCCACACAAAGCGATTGCTAAATTCCGCTAGGATTTTGCTTTTAAATACGCCATACAACTTTGAGGCGACTAGAAAAGCGCATATTGAGGTGCTTCGCGCGAATAAAGAGTGCTTTAAGGACGCTGTGTATATTCGTCCGCTGATTTATTTGGGCTATGGCGTTATGGGGATTTATCACAAAAAATGCCCTGTAAATATGATGATTGCCGCGTGGAGTTGGGGTGCGTATTTGGGCGAAGATGGCATTGAAAATGGCATTCGCGTGAAAACTAGCTCTTTTGTGCGAAACTCGATAAAATCGCTAATGGGCAAAGCAAAAGCGTCTGCAAACTACCTAAACTCGCAAATGGCGAAGTTTGAAGCGGTGGAATGTGGCTTTGATGAAGCCCTAATGCTTGATGATAATGGATTCGTGGCGGAAGGCACAGGCGAGTGCGTATTTATCGTGCGAGATGGGGAGCTAATCACGCCACCACACGATAATAGCTTGGAATCTATCACGCAAGATTCGGTAGTGCGAATCGCGCGGGATTTAGGCATAAAAGTAACAGAGCGCAGAATTACGCGCGATGAATTTTATATCGCAGATGAAGCGTTTTTCACAGGCACAGCGGCAGAGATTACGCCCATTCGCGAGTTAGACTTTAGGAAAATTGGCTCAGGCAAACGAGGCAAAATCACAAAAGACTTGCAAGAGGCATTTTTTGAAGTCGCACAAGGCAAAAACGCCAAATACAAAGACTTTTTGACTTACATAGAGGAGGAATCTTAATGCCCATCGATTTAAACGAACATTTAAAGCGCAAAAACGCCAATAACAAGCCAAACGACAATAAAAACGGCAATGGCAACGATAATGGTGGCGATTCGCCCAATAATCCATTCAAACCGCCAAAAATAAATATGCCCGATATGCCCAATGGCAAGACACTTACGACTATTATTGCGGTGATTTTGGTGGTATTTGTGCTAATCATCGCAAAGCCCTTTGTCATCATCAATTCAGGCGAAGTCGGCATCAAATCCACAGCGGGAAAATACGACTTTACGCCACTCCAAGCGGGATTGCATTTCTTTGTGCCGGGCATTCAAAATGTCATCATCGTGGATACGCGTGTGCGGACGATTAACTTTTCACGCACGGAGGATATGGGCGTAGTGGGGAAGAATCAAGGGATTTTTCGCAATGATGCCATAAGCGTAATGGATAGTCGTGGGCTAACGGTCTCTATCGAGCTAACCGTCCAATATCAGCTAAACGCCGCCACTGCGCCACAAACGATTGCCGAATATGGGCTATCGTGGGAGCAAAAAATCATAAATCCTGTCGTGCGCGATGTCGTGCGGGGCGTTGTGGGACGCTACCCAGCCGAAGAATTGCCTGTGAAGCGCAATGACATAGCAAATCTTATTAGCACAAACATTGAGACAGAGATTATGAAGTTTAAAAATCAGCCTGTGAGCCTAAGCTCCGTGCAGTTGCGCGAAATCGTGTTGCCACAAAATATCAAAGAGCAAATCGAAAAAGTCCAAGTCGCGCGTCAAGAGGCAGAGCGCAAACGATATGAAGTCGAACAAGCAAAAATGGAGGCGGAAAAAGCCGTAACTTTGGCAAAAGGTGAAGCCGATGTGAATCGCACCAAAGCACAAGGCGCGGCGGACGCCATTACGATTGAGGCACAAGCCCAAAGCAAGGCGAATCGCGCTATTGGCTCTAGTCTTACAAATCAGCTCTTAAATTTGCGCCAAATTGAGACACAAGCCAAATTTAACGAAGCCTTACGCGAGAATAAAGACGCGCAGATTTTCCTAACGCCGGGCGGTGCTGTGCCAAATATTTGGGTGGATTCCAAAAACAAACAACGAAGCACGGCTGCAAGTGGCGGACAAAATTAGCCTTAAGCGCGGGATTTTGGGCGATGAATGAGATTATTGAAAAAATCGCGTGGCATAAATCGCCTTTGATTCCCACTATCGCGCAGGATTCGACTACAAAGCAAGTGCTAATGCTTGCATATAGCAATAAAGAATCGTTGTCGCTAAGCCTAGATAGTGGCGTGGCGCATTATTTTTCGCGCTCTAAAAATCGTATTTGGCAAAAGGGCGAAGAGAGCGGAAATACGCAAAAAATCAGCGAAATTTACATTGATTGCGATAATGACGCCATTTTATTTTTGGTGAATCAGCGCGGAAATGCCTGTCATACGGGCAATGTGAGTTGTTTTTTTAAAAAAGTGGATTTGGAATCTTTGGCGATTGATTCGGGCAAATCGGTTGATTTAGCGCAAAAAAATCCCTATCATATAATCGATACGCTTTATCATATTCTCCAAGAGCGCAAAACCGCGCCCAAAGACAAATCCTACACGGCGAGTCTTTATGCCAAAGGCGAAAATACCATTTGCAAAAAAATCATCGAAGAAAGTGGCGAAGTTACCTTTGCGATAAAGGATTTTTTACGCGAATCTGCCAAAAATCGTCATTCTGAGCGAAGCGAAGAATCCAAACAAACCCCCGCTGATTCGCTTATCTACGAATCTGCCGACTTGATTTATCACTTGCTAGTGGGGCTAAGCTACTGCGACATAACGCCTGATAGAGTGATGAGCGAGTTAAAAAGGCGATTTGGCACAAGTGGCATTGATGAAAAAAATGCCCGAAAAACGCAATAAAAGGCATAAATCGTGGCATTTTCATTGCCCTTTGAACTACCGCAAGTAGGATTTTATGATTTTTTCGTAGGAATCGCGCTATTTTGCGTCTTTGTCATTGTGCTAATGCTTGGCTTTTTAGCGCGTGGCGCGGCAAAGTGGCTTATCTTTTGCCTTTGCATATTGCTATTTTTCGCCCTGCCATTTTTCAACCTACTCATCATAGATAGTTTCATAAACAAAGTCGCATTCACCGACAATGGCTCAAAAAAGCTAGTCTATATCGATAGCTTTTTCCTAAACGGCACACTGCAAAATGTAGGCAAAAACAACCTAAAAAAATGCCATTTCAATCTCTATGTGAAAAACGCATTTCCGCGCGGTCCAGAGTATCGAATCGTTGTGAGCGATTTGGACTTAAAAGTCGGGGCAGAGGCGCAAATCGAACGCAGTGTGGATAATTTTAAGGCTGAAGGCGTTAGGGAGATAAAGATAAGGTGCTTTTAAATAAGATTCGTGGGGTTGAAGTGCTAAAATCGCTTGAATCAAGGGCGATTCTCGTAAATTTGGCGAATCTAAAAGGCGCGATTCGCCACAACAAAGGCGCAACAAAGGGCATAATGTGTTAGCCAAAAGCCACATTTCGCTAGGACTTTTAGGCGGGATTGTCGCCTATCCACTCGCCCAAAAATTCGGCGTAGCAAAGG
This sequence comes from Helicobacteraceae bacterium, assembly GCA_050873665.1. Taxonomy (GTDB): domain Bacteria; phylum Campylobacterota; class Campylobacteria; order Campylobacterales; family Helicobacteraceae; genus NHYM01. The sequence goes on along the minus strand of JBNMJF010000001.1, from coordinate 5,879 downwards.
AATTCTACCTAACGCTACTTTTGCCACTCATCTTGCTAGGCTCACTGCTGCCAGACATTGATGAGCCAAAAAGCTTTATCGGGCGCAAATTTCCTATCATCTCGCGCATTTTTAGCATTAGCTTTTCTCATCGTGGATTCACGCATTTTTTGATTTTCCCGTTGATTTTTGTCGCAATCGGCGCGATTATCGCCCACGCCATTATCACACCCTGCCTATTTGCCCTAGCTTATGGCATTTTCTTGCACCAAATAGGCGATATGCTGACTATTAGTGGCATTCCGCATTATTTTTTCCCGCTTTTTCGCAAAAAGGCGGTGCTACTGCCACAAGCATTGCGCTTTCGCACGGGTAGCGTGGCGGAGAAACTAATTTTAATCTTTATCCTAACGCCACTAATCGCGCTCACAGCCATTTATATCGGCTTTGATGGCGATTTTAGCCAAGTTATCAATATGCAAAACCTAAAAGAGATTGATAAGATTTTAAAAGCGTTAGGGTGGATTGGGCTATAAAAAGCACAAAAATGTGGTAAATTTTGTTATAAATAAATTGTGCTATAATCCCAAATCTACATTATGGTAAAAGGATTCGTGTGGTAGCAATAGATTCGATAGATTCTAGCGTTTATAAGCGACACTCATATAGAGAATTTTCCAAGATTCACCAAATGACTGCGTATTTAGCTATGTTTCCGCCAAATTTGCCTCACTATTTCATAGATAAGTTTTCAAAAGCTGGGGATTTGGTGTTTGACCCATTTTCGGGGCGTGGGACTACGGCATTTGAGGCGTGTAGAATGGGTAGAGTAGGGATTGGCAATGACTTAAATCCGCTTGCTGTATGTCTAACCAAAAGCAAAGTAAATATCCCCAAGCAACAAAATATTTTCAAAAGACTAAAAGAACTTAAAGCACAATACAACGATACAAATATGAGCATTAAAAATATGTCAAAGGATATTTCAGAGGATATAAAAATGCTCTATGATGAGGATACTACGCTACCACAGCTTATTTTTCTAAAGCAAAATCTTAGCAAAAATCACAAAGTGGATAATTTCATTTTGGGGGTTCTCACAGGGCTTATGCACGGCAAACACCGAAAAGACGGCACTTCGATTTATTGTAGCATTGATATGCCAAATACCTTTAGTATGTCGCCAAATTATGTGAGAAATTTTATCAAATCCCACAAACTTATAAAGCCAAAGCAAAATGTTTTTATGCTTTTGGAGCAAAGAATTAGCGACATTTTAAAAATGCAAGAAAGCACCCTTAAAAGTTTGTCAAACTATAAAGAGGGCTTTTGTTTTGAATCTGACGCGCTTAAAAGTGGCGATAAAGTAGCCAAAAAATATGGGAAAAATAGTATCCAGCTTATCATCACTTCGCCACCATATTTGAAAAATATCCATTATGGCAAGTATAATTGGATTCGCCTTTGGCTACTCAATGAGGATACAAAGCAAGTTGATAGCAATGTCAGCATTTATCAAAAAACGCAAAAAATCAAAGGCATAAAAGACAATCTCCCATTTGAAAAATACGCTCAATATATGCAAAATCTTTTTAATAGTTGGCATACAATCCTAAAGCCAAAATCAAGTGCTTTTGTGGTTATCGGTGATGTTGAGAAAATGAATTTGGCTAATGATACTTGGAAATACATAGAGCAAAATGGCGGTTGCAAACTGCGCTTAAGGCAAATCATAGATGATGATATAGAGAGCAAAGGCGCAAGGAAAGTTACGCGTATTTGGGGGCAAAAGAAAGGCAGAGCCACAAAAATTGATAGAATTTTATGGTTGCAAAAGGAGTGAAAATGGCAATTACAGATTTGTTTAGCGAAGCACACAAAAAGGAAATAACCAAAACAAAAGAGCAATTTTTTGAAGCAATAAAAACAGATGAAAATTTTGTTGGGCATTTGTATGATTTGGATTATGATACTACTAATGTGCTAGTAAATGACTATCACAAAAATGCCGTAAAAGGCGTTCCGCACGGGTGCTTTTTGATGGCGATTTATACTAATGAAATCGCAGGGAATAAGACAGAGGGGATTTTGCTTAGAGTGATAGGGGTGGCTGATATTCCGCAGAAAAAAGAAATTATAGAGAGCATTACGGATTCTTATATCGCCCAAAAAGAAGCAAGGAGAGAACTTGACCCTGACAATTATACAAAGAGTTTTTATCAGTGGAATGGGCTTAAATGCAGAGTGCTTGGGACATTTTTCTTGGATAAAGACAAAAATCTTTGCTTTGGCACGGATATAGAGAATTTTATCGGTGCGCATAACTACAAAGTCTATAAGCCACAGAAAAATGAGCTTAATATCATCATTAACGAAAATGCCGAAATGGAGGAAAATCAAGCAAGGGAGCAGTTTGGCAAACTGCGCTATTCATCAAGCAAATCCTATGATGAGGAGGGCAAATACGCACCACAAGTTTATCTTAGGACAAATGACATAATCGCAAGGCGCAGTGCATTCTTTGGAATGACAAGAATGGGGAAATCAAACACCATAAAAATCATTATATCCGCGATAGAAAAGCTAAATCAAAGCAAAGATAAAGATGAAAAAATAGGGCAGATTGTTTTTGACATAAACGGTGAATACACTTTTAGCAACGAGCAGGACAAAGGCTCGATTTACGAGAAATTAAAAGGCAGTGTTGTTCGATATTCCACCTCTCCAAAAAGAATCGAAAAAGGTGAAGTTGAAGCATTGCAATATAATTTTTATGAAGACAAAATGCTAGAAATTACATTTGGAATGATGTCAAATTCTTTGGTGGGCGGACAAGATTTTATTCAAGCATTTAGGAATATCAAGATATTTGATAAATCTTTTATGAAAAATGATGATTTAAGTGAAAGTGAAAAAGAATCCATTGAGAGAAATAGACAAAGGAAAATTGCACTCTACAAATGTATATTATATAAAGCTGGTTTCAAAATACCATACCCACAATATAAACTTTACTTTAGTGGTGTTCAAAATGCTAGTCTTACAAGAGATGGGCTTACGCTTGATAATGCCGTAAAATGGTTTGAGGACAATAGAGATAAAATTGGGGTTGCCACCAGCACAAAAACTAAACGAAAAATTTGGGATAGTGATTTTTCGGCTCTTTACGATATGTTTATGCCACCACCCACTAAAGGAGGATTTAAAAAACTTATAGAATTTAATAAATTACATTCTCCAAAGGCAAATGAAGACTATGTTATAAAAATTGACAAGACTCTTAGAGAGGGTAAAATCGTGCTTGTTGATTTATCTACAACAAGAGAGGATATTCAACAAACATATATAACTCGCTTGTGTGATTATATTTTTCATAAATCTATGGAAAAATTTACCAATGAGGAAATGCCTGATTATATTCAAATGTATTTTGAGGAAGCGCATAATATTTTCCCCAAAGATGATAAGGACTTAAAAAATATCTACAATCGCCTTGCCAAAGAGGGCGCAAAGCTAAAAATAGGGATTAGCTACTCTACGCAAGAGGTTAGCTCTATCGCGCCTAGTATCCTTAAAAACACGCAAAATTGGTTTATATCCCACCTTAATAACAAAGATGAGGTAAAAACGCTAGAAAAATACTATGATTTTGCAGACTTTTCACAAAGCATTATCCGCAATAGCGATGTAGGCTTTGCTAGGGTGAAACTATTTTCTAATAATTTTATTATCCCTGTGCAGATTGATAAGTTTGAAGCGTAGGAGTGTATTATGGGTTATAACAAAGAAAAAGCATCAAAATTTACTCATCAGCAAATTATCAAAAATGAACTCGTGCAAGATTTTTTGCAAAGGTGTGAAAAAATAAATTGTGATAATATACCAGACTTAGAATATGATGGTAAGACAACGCCACTGCAAGATATTACAGACAAAATCAACACCAATATAACGCATATTATTACCGCCGATGGTGGCTATCAAGAAGTAAATATCAATGATAGATTCCCATCGCATACCCTTTGCTACTATAATGTCGGTATTCTTACTTTTAAGGTAGCTGATTTGTTTGCTTTGGATACTCAGCAAACCATAGACCCCGATGATTTAGGGAAGCTAAAAGACCACCTTGAAACATTTTCTTTTGTCGTGCCTATGCAAAATATCAAACTTAAAGAATGTGATTTTAAGACAAGCGTGAGAAAAACTATCTTTGAGATTTTTAGAGATAGGAAGCTAAGTGGCAATGATGGCGATTCTAAAGATTCACTGCTAAATACGATAAAGTGGCTTATATTTAGAGAATATAGCGACAAATCTGGTGTAATGCAAATCACTTGTCCAAATCGGTATTGTGATGAAAGACTAGAATTTAAAAGACAAACAGAGGATAATTACTTAGATGAGAAAAATAATTTTATAAAATGTCCTAATTGTGGGCATATCGCTTATATCACAGATTGTTTTGAGTTGCACGATTTGATAGATGAGATAGATGGCGCGGGTGCGATTACTTCGTATATAATGAGTGTTTTTGAAATAGTGCTATTGCTTTGTATGTTTCGCTTTTTTATGGAAAACAATGATGAAAAAACCTTAAGCAATATTTTGTTTATAAAAGACGGCCCTTTGGCACTTTTTAGCAAATTAGATGATTTTGCATTTAAGGTGATTCGCCCTTTTATGCAGTTTATGTATGAAAAATCTTTGAGGGACAATGTGAGCTATATCAATTTTGTGGGATTAGATAAAAGCGGGATGTTTGTAGAGCATCTTAAAAACATAGAGTCTAAAATTTATAACATTTACAAATCAAATAGCGTTGTCATGCTTCCAGATAAAAGGTATATTGAAAATTTTATAACAGGCAAAAACAAATATATATTTGGCGAAAATACATATTTTGGGATTAAAATGTTTGTTAAAAAAGATGAAAATCTCTCCTTTGTGCTTGATATGGCTGTGCCTTTTGGGCTTAGCGACTCGTATAAGCAATATATAAATAATCCAAAAATCACTGATTTTCTCTGCCTAAAAAGTGTGCTTGAAATCCTTTTTAGGCTTAAGTGTGATTTATATCAAAACTCGACACCTATGGCGTTTGTGCCTATCGCGCTGATAAACAAACTTGTCTCTATCTCAAATGTCCCAAGCAAAAAAATCCTTACGATTTTTTCAAAAGATAGGGTAAAATAGCGTATCAAAATATTTTGCAACAAAATGACATAAAAAGCCTAATTTGAAAAATGCTAGACTTGTCCTAAAGAAGCCTCGCAATGACGAAAAAGTAGAGAGATTCTACTTTTGGCAAAAGCCAAACGAAGCAAAAACTTTAATAAGGATTTTTGATTTAATTTTTTTGCTTGTTTCGTAGCTGATTTGCAAAGCAAATCTCAATCGAAGTAATGGCGGTGTGGCTTTTGTATTTGTGAAAATTTTTGGGCGTGAGACTAGACTAATGGTCTGCGAACGCCCAAAAATTTTCACAAGTGCGAAATCGCATACCCCAGAACAAATTGCCACCCTACCTCGCCCACTCTGTGGCGCGGATTTCTCTTATCACACTCACCTTTATCTCCCCCGGATATTGCAAATTTTGCTCGATTTCTTTGGCGATATTTCGCGCAATGACGACAGATTCGCTATCGCTAACTTTATCGCTTTGGACGATTACGCGAATCTCGCGTCCCGCGTTTATCGCGTAAGCCTGTTTTACGCCAAGCTCCTTTAGCGCGATATTTTCCAAGCTCTGCACTCGTTTTAGGAAATTCTCTAACACCTCGCGTCTCGCACCCGGACGCGCACTAGAGATTGCATCTGCCGCGCACACTGCGGCTGCCTCGATACTCTTTGCCTCCTCGTTGCCGTGATGAGCCAAAATCGCGTTGATTACCACAGGG